>JAHAYQ010000026.1 GCA_018384465.1 Myroides sp.
ATAAAAACATCAAACATATATTATAAAAAGTGGGAAGTTGAAAATCCGCAAAGCACTATCATTTTATTACACGATTCGTTAGGTTGCACGGTTTTATGGCGTGAATGGCCACAAGAATTGGCAGAAGCTTTAAATGTAGACGTCATTTCGTACGATCGTAGAGGTTACGGAAAATCAGATAATTACACCATTCCTCGTCCAATAGATTATTTAGAGCAAGAAGCTGAAATTTTAGACGAGTTGATAGCGCATTGGCAGATTGAAAATCCTATTTTATTTGGTTTTTCTGATGGTGCTTCGGTAGCGACAATTTATGCAGGAATGTTTCCCGATAAAATAAAAGGCCTTATTATTGAAGGTGTTCACGTATTGATTGAAGATATAACTTTAAACGGTGTTCGGGAGGCACAAAAAACTTTGGAAACTACTAATATTTCAAAGGCTTTGGCTAAATATCACGGCGATAAAGTGTTTGATTTATATATTGCTTGGACAAAAACGTGGTTGTCAGAACAACATCAATCGTGGAATATCGAACATTTTATTCCAAAAATTAATGTTTCGATTCTACTTATTCAAGGCGAAAATGATGAATTTGGTTCTATGAATCAAGTTAATGCCTTTGATAATGCAGTGGTTAATGTAGATAAATTAATCGTTCCAAATGCCGGACACACAGCACATAAAGAAAATAAACAATTGGTTTTTAATGCTGTTGTTAAGTTTGTAGAAAACATTTTATCGGAGGATTTTAAAACTAAACAGCTTTGTAAGTAACGTAATATTAAAAAAAATAAAACAACATAGAACACAATAGATTTTTTAACTTTTTGTAATGATTGAAATAGTTTAGATAGTTTTGGACTTTGATAAATCACAAAGCCGAGCTATGTATAGTCTTGTCAAAGACAAATCTATGAGATCTTAAAATAAAGGCGACTAAAAGTAAAATCTATGTGGTAAAATAAATAACGGTTATTATTGCCGTTTACAGTAAAAAAAGTTTATGAAAAAATGGATTAAAGCAGCTCGTTTACGCACCTTACCATTGTCTATTTCGGGCATATTAGTAGGAAGTGCCGCAGCTTACAAAGAATATCACGTACAGGATAATTATTATATTATTGTGGTTTTGTGTTTGTTAACTACTTTGTTTTTTCAGGTCTTGTCAAATTATGCCAACGATTATGGTGATGCAGTTAAAGGTACAGACAACGAAAATAGAGTAGGACCTAAAAGAGCGGTGCAAAGTGGTGAAATCACCCAAAAAGAAATGAAAAACGCCATTATTATCACTTCAATTTTATCATTAATTACTTCTTTAGGAGTTATTTATGCGTCTTTTGGTAGTGATAATTTTTTATCGGCTATACTGTATTTTGTTTTGGCAATTGCTTGTGTAGCAGCGGCTATTAAATACACGGTTGGAAATTCAGCTTATGGGTATCGTGGTTTAGGTGATTTGTTTGTATTTATCTTTTTTGGATGGGTTAGTACTTTGGGTTCGTATTATTTATTTGGACACACTTTAGATCTGCACGTTATTTTTCCTGCAACCGCTATTGGTTTGTTAAGTATCTCCGTATTAAATATGAACAATATGCGAGATGTGGAAAACGATACAACTATGGGTAAAAATACTTTAGTGGTAAAAATGGGATTTGAAAAAGCAAAGCAATATCATTGGTTTCTAATCACTTTTGCTATAATTTTATTTAATTTATATGCCATCAATACATTTTCTAAGTGGTATCAATTTGTTTTCATTGTAGGGTTTATCCCTTTATTTAAAAATATTGTAGTGGTAAGCAAGGCAACAAACCCAAGATCATTAGATCCTGAGTTAAAACGTTTGTCGTTAAGTACTTTTTTAATATCTTTATTGTTAGTATTCGCATTAATCTTAAACGCCTTTATTTATGAAAATAACGTACCTTGGACACGCTTCTTTAGCAATTGGAGTTAGTGGAAAACATATTATTGTAGATCCGTTTATTTCGGGTAACGAATTAGCGCAACATATTGATATAAACACTTTAAAAGCCGATTATATTTTTATCACACACGCACACGGTGACCATATTTTAGATGTGGAAACCATAGCTAAAAATACCGGAGCTGTTATTGTTTCTAATGCAGAAATTGCAGGATATTATGAAAGTAAAGGGTTTAAAACGCATCCAATGAATCATGGTGGTGCATGGACATTTGATTTTGGAATAGTTAAATACGTAAATGCCATTCATTCAAGTAGTTTTCCCGATGGAACCTATGGTGGACAACCAGGCGGATTTGTTATTGAAGCAGAAGAAAAGAATGTGTATATATCCGGAGATACGGCGCTGACTTACGACATGAAGTTAATTCCGATGAGAAATCCTTTAGATTTAGCTATTTTGCCTATTGGCAGCAATTTTACTATGGATGTGGATGATGCTGCCATTGCTGCTGAATTTTTAGATGTTACAAGGGTTATGGGGTATCATTACGATACTTTTGGTTTTATTAAAATAGATCATGAAGTGGCAAAACAAAAATTTGTTAACAAACATAAGGAATTGATTTTATTGCCTATTGGTGATTCAATTGAGGTATAAATTAACGAATATTTTTTTTAAACCCTGTCATTATTCTAAATATTGACAGGGTTGTATTTTACACCTTTTTTATATGGGCAGCTTTGATACATTTAAAAAAGCATACAATAAATCAAAAAATCTACCTTCTTAGAAACTTACAAAATATGAAAGCATCATTTCACAAATATATTTTAAACTTTAAACAACCCTCGGGAACTTCCAGAGGTGTGTTGTTAAAAAAGGAAACTTGGTTTTTAATCATTCAAGAAAATGATAAAATCGGAATAGGGGAGTGCGGTTTATTCCGTGGATTATCTTTTGATGATGAATTGGATTATTCAGACAAGTTGCAATGGGTGTGTAATAATATACATTTAGGTAAAGATGTGCTTTGGGAATCATTGCGCGAATGGCCATCGATACAATTTGGTATAGAACAAGCGTTTTTATCTTTTGAAAGTAACAATCCGTTGATATTGTTTCCAAGTAGATTTACCGACGGACAACAAGCAATTCCCATAAATGGTTTAATTTGGATGGGTGAACCAGCTTTTATGAAAGAGCAAATCGATCAAAAGATCAATCAAGGTTTTAATTGTATTAAATTAAAAATTGGAGCCTTAGATTTTGATAAAGAATTAGATTTAATTCGTTATATTCGTTCGCATTTTTCACCTGAAATGATAGAAATAAGGGTGGATGCAAATGGAGGTTTTAATTCAAGTAATGCTTTATTTAAAATAAATCAATTAGCTGAATATAAGATTCATAGTATTGAACAGCCTATTAAACAAAAGCAGTATGACAGTATGGCAGATTTGTGTTTAAAAACTTCTTTGCCTATTGCTTTAGATGAAGAATTAATTGGAGTGATAAATTACAGCGATAAAGAAAATCTATTGCAAAAAATACGCCCACAATACATCATTTTAAAGCCAAGTTTGGTTGGTGGATTGAAAGGTTCTGAAGAATGGATTAAAATTGCTGAAAAATTAAACATCGCTTGGTGGATCACTTCTGCTTTAGAAAGTAATATTGGTTTAAATGCTATAGCGCAATGGACTTATACTTTAGAAAATAAAATGCCACAAGGTTTGGGCACAGGCGGATTGTTTACTAATAATTTTGAAAGTCAGTTGTATGTACAAAACGGACATTTGTGGGTAGATTCTAAAAAAGAAATTTCAATTGAAAGTTTATTGAATCAAATAAGTTTTAAATAGAAAAATCTGCAACAAACTATTTATTTTCATTGAATGAATTAGGTAGTATTTCGGGTAATAATTTAATGAGTATTGGTAAAAGTAAACTGCCACCAGGAACTAAAAATATAGTAAAAGCAGGAATAGTTTTGCCTAACTCTACCAATTGATTTTTTAATTGTAGCTTTTCTTTTTTAGTTAACGGTGAATGAGTCGTTTTTATAAGTAATTGCATTAAAACTTTATTGTTTAAAAGCTCGGTTGTTAAGGCTTTTTTGTTTCGATTAATTAATAGGGATACAGTTTTATGCGTGTGGCTGTACAGTTTTTTTATAGGGTGTGAAAACTGAAAATAGGGTATTTCGCTTTTGTTAGTTGCAATAAAAACTTTTATATCCAATAAAGATTTTTCCGCAGCTAAGGAGGAATGGTTCAATTTTTTTTGTAAATCTTTTACAAACAATTGTTCTTTTGAGTCAATTTGTTCATCGTTCCACAATACCATTAAAGCCATGTCGTACAAATAAGCTTTGCCGTAGTATGTTTTAATATTAGTAAGGTTTAAAGAATTTAATTGTTGATCGAAATCTTCTAAGTTGCTATATTTTAATGATTGATCGATGAGTTGCCTGATCTTCTCGTCGTATTTGGTTTTATTTTGTTTTTGATTAAAGCTGATTTTTACCAAATGCGCAAGAGTGTTTTCTAAATATTTATTGTACGTTAGTATCTCATTTTGATTAATTAAATAACGTTTGAAACAAAGTACATCTGTAAATATCAAGAAGTTTGATAAATGCGGAGAAAATGTTTTATCAAAATAATTAACTGATCGGGTAGTGCGTTGATTGATTATTTTTTCTAAAGAAGCAAATTTTTTCTTTGATTCAAATCGGATAAACGAAAAATAAGAATCGGTTTTAGCTTCGTTTAATTTTTTATAAAAAGCTTCTGCTGCTACTGTAAAATCTTTAAAATTATGAGTGCCGACAGTTTGTATATACGTTCCGTATAAGGCCTCTAAAAGTACAATTTTGGTACGTTCTTCAGAAGTAAGGTCAAGTGTGTGAAAAATTGGTTGAATGGATTTTGTGGTGAATCCATAGATGAATCCGGTTTTACGGATTTCCTCATAAAACGATTTTTCTGATAAGTTAGAAAAAAAAGATGGATTACTTAGTTTAAAAAACTTAGCAATCCATAATTCTTTTGATGGGTTCATTTCTTATTTTAATTCAAACACAACGTTTACCGTTGTAGAAATTTCAATTTCACCAATAGCTAAGGTTTGTTCGGCACCAGCTGCATCCATTTCAAAAGCAGCAGTTTTCATCGCATATACACGAGGTGTGTTTACAAACGATTGGTCGCTAATAATCAATGCTTTGCCAATATTTTGATCTAAAGCACCCGCATAATCTTGTGCTTTTTTCTTAGCGTCTAAAACTGCCTTCGCTCTTATTTCTGAGGCAAACTTTTCGGTTTGTGTCGATTTAAATTCTACACCTTGAATGTTGTTCGCACCAGCTTCAATTAAATCACTCATCAATGTTTCGTATTGATCTAAATTGCGCAAGGTAATTGTCACGGTTTGGCTGGCAACAAAGTAGTCTTTCTTTTGTTGGTAATCTCTAGATTTGTAAAGATTTACGCGTTGCGTTTGATAATCTTTTTCTTCGATTTTACTTTTCTTGATTACCTGAATTACTTTTGCCATTACATCATCGTTCAGTTTTTTAGCTTTCGCAGAATCTACGTCTTTAAATTCAGAACCAATAGTAATTATAGCATAATCGGGTTTAATCTTTACCGAACCTTCACCGCTTACATTAACTTGCGGCGTAATACTGTTATTGTTTTGTGCCATAGCTGTTACTGTTAAAAATACAGTTGCAAATAATAAAAAGATTTTTTTCATAGGGTTATTTATTTAAATGTTTAGCCATTTAAAATTTTTTTCGATGGCTTTTATCATTTCCCCTGCAATATCCTTGCCAGTTGCTCCTTCAATACCTTCTAATCCCGGAGAAGAATTTACTTCTAAAAGTAAAGGTCCTTTAGATGAGCGAATTATATCCACACCAGCTACCTTTAAATTCATTGCTTTTGCAGCTTTAATGGCAATTCTTTTTTCTTCGGCAGTTACTTTTACAACAGATGCTTTCCCACCTAAATGAATGTTAGCACGGAACTCGCCCGGTAATGCTTCTCGTTGCATTGCAGCTACAACTTTGCCATCAACAACAAATAATCGCAGGTCTTTTCCGTTGGCTTCTTTAATAAATTCTTGAACTAAAATATTGGCATTTAAACTCTTAAAAGCATTGATAACCGATTCTGCCGCTTTTTTGGTTTCTGCTAAAACCACGCCTTTTCCTTGCGTACCTTCTAAAAGTTTAATAATTAAAGGTGATCCTCCAACCATGCTAATTAAATCACTTGTATCTAAAGGCGAGTTAGCAAAACCAGTAGTTGGAATTTCAACTCCGTGACTTAATAATAATTGTAAAGAAAACAGTTTGTCGCGTGATTGTGTGATGGATGCAGCATTGTTTAAACTGAACACTTTTAAAGATTCAAAATGACGGATTAATGAACAACCGTAATACGTCATACTTGGACGAATTCGAGGGATGATCGCATCAAAATCATTTAAAATTCTACCTCCACGATAATGAATTTCGGGTTGATGTGCATCTAACTTCATATAACAATGCTTAATGTTTAGAAAGTGCATTTCGTGTCCTAGCAATTCGCCGGCTTCCATTAAACGTTGGTTAGAATACAACTCGGGATTACTAGCTAAAACACCAATACGCAGCCCACGTTTTATATCTGAAGTGGTATTGTAATACTCTTTTAATTTTTCTGGAGTTACTATACCAAATTTAAAATGTTCGTCGGGATCAACAATAAGTCTTCCTGCCATAGCTTCGCGCCCTAAAAGCATGCGATAGCCCATAGAATCTCGGTTCGTTAATGTTAATTCAATTGTCCAAGTTTGATCACCTAAAGAAATATCAGTATTAATCACATATCTGCTTTCTCTTGTTCCAGTTGAGCTTTTTACAATGCGTTTATCAATAACTTTGGCTTCGCATTGTATGGCACCTTTTGTATTGCGTTGAATAGGGTGTACAATGAATTTAATCCATTTCTCGCCATCTTTTTCAAACGGCACAATTTGGTCGGCATGTAAAGCAGAAGTCTTAGCACCAGAATCTACCCTTATTTTTATAGCAGGTACTTTTAATTCGGGTAAAGAACACCATTCTTCACTACCAACAATAACTTTATCGATCATAAAAACAAATAATTTCTCTTCAACTAAATTAATTAAAAAATTGAGATGAACTAATTAAAAGAGCAAAATAAAAAAACTGCTTTTAAGTAAAGTTTAAAAGCAGTTTATGAGGATGTTATATATTAAACGTTTTTTTTATGAGATCTACTTTATCTAATTTTTCCCAAGTAAAAAGTTCTACTTCAAGACTTTTTTCTTCTCCGTTAGGATTTTTAAACGTTTTAGTTACTATTTCGTTTTTACGCCCCATGTGCCCGTAGGCAGCTGTTTCACTATAGATAGGTTTCCTTAATTTTAAAACATTTTCGATATGATACGGACGTAAATCAAAAATCTCTTGAATTTTCTTGGCAATTTCACCATCAGATAAATTTACTTTTGATGTGCCATAGGTGTTAACAAATACACCCATAGGTTCTGCTACACCAATTGCATACGAAACCTGAATTAACAGTTCGTCGGCAACACCTGCTGCAACTAAATTTTTAGCTAAATATCTTGCTGCATAAGCTGCAGATCGATCTACTTTACTAGGATCTTTCCCAGAAAAAGCTCCACCGCCGTGTGCGCCTTTTCCGCCATAAGTATCAACAATGATTTTTCTACCTGTTAAACCAGTATCGCCATGTGGACCACCAATAATAAATACACCTGTTGGATTTATATGATATACAATATCTTCATTAAAATACGGTTGATATTGAGGGTATTTCTTTAGCAAGCGAGGAATTAAAATAGAAATTATATCTTTTTTAATTTGCTTTTGCATAGTTTCTTCTGCTGTTTTCTTAGCATCTAACGAATTGTTTTCAGGTGTAACAAAATCGTCGTGTTGTGTAGATAAAACAATGGTTACCACACGTTTTGGTTTGTTGTCGTCACCGTATTCTAAAGTTACTTGCGATTTAGCGTCTGGACGTAAATAGGTAATTTCACTGTTTTCTCTGCGAATTTCAGCTAATTCTTGTAACAATTTATGTGATAAATCTAAAGCTAAAGGCATAAAATCTTCGGTTTCGGTAGTGGCATATCCAAACATAATACCTTGGTCACCTGCGCCTTGTTCTTCTTTGTTTTCTTTATCAACTCCTTGATTTATATCGGCAGATTGTTCGTGAATAGCCGATAAAATACCACACGAATTAGCATCGAACATATATTCGCTTTTAGTGTAACCGATTTTTTTAATTACGTCGCGCGCAATTTGTTGTACATCTAAATAGGTGTTCGATTTTACTTCGCCAGCCAAAATAACCTGACCGGTAGTTACTAAAGTTTCACACGCCACCTTTGAATCAGCGTCAAAAGCTAAAAAATTATCAATTAATGCATCTGAAATCTGATCAGCAATTTTATCAGGATGCCCTTCGCTAACAGATTCTGAAGTGAAAAAATAAGCCATAATTAATTTAAAAATTAGGTTATGAGGGGTAACTAATATGCAAGTAAATACTAAAGAAGTGTTCTGCTTTAGCATTTTTTTATGAGGTTGCAATCAGTCAAATTTTTCCTCGAATTTTATTGGTACAAATATACAATTAAGATTTAGTTTAACTTATACAATTAAGTTTAATTTAATATAAATCCAGAACAAAATAAAAAAAGTATAGTATCCTCTATCCTTTATAATACTCGTTTTTTACGCATAAATTAAATATAATGGTTTGAAAAATAATTTTAATTTAAAAAATTAATATATTTTTTGTATTTTTATTTAAAATAAAATAGTGTATTATGAAAACAAATTATCTCTTACTTTTATGTGCAATTTTTTTAATGAGTTGTAACAATCAATCAACAACAGAAAAATCAGTTTCTGCAACTACCTCAAAAAAAACTAAGAAAGTTTCACCTGAGAGTGTGTTTACGAACGAACAAATTTCAAACTTAGAATATCAAGTGGAAGCGTTTAAGATTGGTTCTGAAAAAGTAGTTAATGCCGAATTGAAAAAATATTTAAACGAAAATTTACCAGAATTAAAAGAATTATTGTCGGAATATAAATCAACAGCCATTTCTAATAATATCGAAATCAACGGCATTTCTAACGAAAATCAAGAGAGTCTATATAAACTTGCCATTGCTGACACAAAAGGGTTTGATAATGTATTTATTATGTATTATAAACAGTTTTTGGGAAAAACGATTAATGAAATTGCTGCGCACCAAATAGAAAATGAACACTTTAATGCGCTTAAAAATAAATATGGAAATATTTTATATGCACACAAATTGTATTTTGATGTTTTAAAGTAAAACGTTTTATTGTTAAAGAAGCTGTCTTAAAAGCTAAATTATCTAATTTGTATTTTTAGAATTATCAATACAAAGGCACAAGGCATTTAAGACAGTGTTCTACTCTATAATATGCGGTATAAATCTACTTTTATCGGTAGTGATGGGGTAGTCGCTTTCTCTAAACGTAATACCGCAAGGTTCTTGACCAATTATCCAGCTACCAATAATAGAGTAACCCGAATTTTCTTTGTGTAAAGTTGCTAATTCTTGATAAATAAAACCTTCTTCACCATAATCACCTTCGGTTTCAAAAATAGTTCGCTCATTATATATTAAACTAATATTGGCACCTTCACGAGATAACAAAGGTTTTTTTACGTAAGATAGTAAGTTTTTTGGTTCATTAAAATGACTTTCTAATAACAATGGATGATTTGGAAACAGTTGCCATAAAATGGGTAATATAGCTTTGTTAGATAAAATCATTTTCCATGAAGGTTCAATCCATTGGGCATCTAATACGTCGTTTACCACATGTATGGCAAAATCTTCATTAACAATCCATTCCCATGGATATAATTTAAAAATAGCTGTGATTTCTTCATCTTCCAAATCAACAAAATGTTGCCCGTTCCAACCAATGTCATCAATGTAAATTAATTTTGTTGTTATACCAGCCTGCATAGCAGTATCGCGTAGGTATTCAACATTTGTTAAATCTTCTAAACTTTCACGCACACAAGTAAAATGTAATTTAGAACCTTTAAGATATGGTTTTAAATCTTTCCAACTTTTAATTAATTGTTCGTGCACGCTGTTAAACTGATCTGTATTTTTCCCAAAAAAATGCTCTTTCCAAAACCATTGTACCACACCGCATTCAAACAGCGAAGTAGGTGTGTCGGCATTAAACTCTAACATTTTTAACTGATCTTTTGTTGCATCGTAAGCAAAATCAAATCTACCGTAAATACTTGGCGCATCCTCTTCCCAAGATTTTTCGATATGGTGATGGATGTATGCCGGAATATGAAAAAGGTGGTACTGTTTATTTTCAATTACATATTCTACCGCTTTTAAACACATTTGCCATAATTCTGCAGTGGCGTGATAAATTTTATCAGCAAATTGATCAGAAATACTGTAATAATAATGATCTACCCAATAAGGGTTTTCATGATCAGTGTGAAAACCGTAACCAATTTCTTCCACTCGTTTGATCCAATTCGGATCTTTTGTAAGATGCTTTATTTTCATTAGGACGATGCGCTTACATTTGATTTTTTTTGAGCCGACGATCCAAAACCTCCTCTTTGAGTAGCCTTATTGTATGCGTTAGCTTTGGCTGTGTTATTTCCAACAACCGATTGTTGATTGATACCCGAACTAGCATAACCCATGCCACCGCCCAAATGACGAAATGCCATATACCAAAGCAACGCGCTACCCATACCACCAGAATGAGAACGTTGTTGATATTGGTCGGTTACGTTAGTGTACGGTGCAGTAGAATCTGCACGCATAAAAACTTGTTGTTTGGCATCGGTTTCAGCTTTAGGTGCTGGTTTACTGCACGAAGCTAAAACAGAAGTGATTAAAATAAGTTGTACAGCTTTTGATGATCTCTTTTTCATATTATTGAACTGTTACGTAAATAGGAATTTCGTTTAATTTAGGAGTTGAGTCGTTAGGACTCCAAGTGTTTTGAGTAAGGTTTGTTTTTACTGTATCTACCTTTTCGGCAATTTTTTCGCCGTTCAACCAAATATTCTGTTTTGTTAAATGATATACGGTGTCGCCTTTGGTAACTGTGGTTAAGGTTACTTCTCGTGCCGATTTTTTGTCTAAACCTTCTAAAGCATCTTCTTTTTTAGGAGTAGAACACCCTACAAGAGCAATTAAACTTATTATTGATAAAAAACTTTTCATGTACATACTAAAAATTATTTACAAAGATGTCAAAATTTAGTAGTTTTACCTAATAGAACCATTGATTATTTTTACTGAAAGCAGTAGGAAAAGCACCTTAAACAAAGTACTTTTAAGTAAAATTTAAAAATATGAGATTCCATACAAGAAAATGGGTAAAACCCGAAGATCTAAATCCAAACAAAACATTGTTTGGTGGTAAGTTATTAGCTTGGATTGATGAAGAAGCCGCGCTATACAGCATTATTCAATTAGAAAATTCACATGTTGTAACCAAATTTATGTCGGAAATCAACTTTATGGCTTCCGCTAAACAAGGCGATATCGTAGAAATAGGATTAGAAGTAGTGAAGTTCGGGACTACATCATTAGTTTTAAAATGTGAAGTTCGTAATAAAATGACACATGAAACCATTATAACTGTTGATAAAATTACAATGGTAAATTTGGATGCCGATGGTACCCCAAAACCACACGGAAAAACTCAAATTGAATTCGT
>JAHAYQ010000027.1 GCA_018384465.1 Myroides sp.
TGGGATTCTTTAACATTGAGTACAGTAAATGGAATTAATGATTTGCCGGGCATGTATTTTTCAGATGCAGTGAATGTGGAGGATAAGGAGTTACAAGCAAATATTGCAATTCCTGCTTACTATGAGGCATACGAAAAACATTTTGAGTTGCCAATCATCCGACCGGTGCGTGTGGAGGAAGTATATGAAAAATACAATCAGTTTTTTGTAAGAACCAACGGCGTTCAGTTTTCTGCGAAAGGAATTATCACTGCCACAGGAACTTGGAAAACTCCTCATTGCCCGAAATATCAAGGTTGGGAAACGTTTGTTGGCAGACAATTGCATACAGGAGAATATAAAAACGCTGAAGAATTTGCAGGAAAACACGTTATTATTGTTGGCGGTGGCATTTCGGCCTTGCAATTGTTAGGCGAAATTTCAGAAGTAACCAAAACAACTTGGGTAACCAGGAAAGAACCCGATTTTAGAGCCTATGAATTTGATGAAGAAAAAGGAAGACAAGCCGTAGCAATGGTAGAAGAAAGAGTGCGAGAAGGCTTACCGCCAAAATCAGTGGTTTCGGTAACGGGTTTACCTTTAACACCAGCCGTTTGCCACCTAAAAGACAAAGGAATACTCCAACGCTTACCGATGTTTCAAGAAATTACCAAAAATGGCGTACGCTGGGAAGACGGGACAGAATTACAAACCGATGTAATTTTTTGGAATACAGGGTTTAAACATTCGTTAGACCATTTAAAACCTTTAAATTTAATGAACGAAAAAGGTGGTATTGTAATGACAGGAAAACTTGCCACACAAGTAGCGAAAGATCCAAGAATACACCTCACTGGCTACGGCCCTTCTGCTTCAACAATTGGTGCAAACAGAGCTGGAAGAATTGCTGTTAGAGAGTTGTTGAAGTATTTGGGATTTAAAATGTATATTTCGTTTTTTTTTATCACAAAAGTCCATTCATGAATGTGATGATTTACACAAAAGTCCTATTAAAAATGTGATGAACTGCACAAAAGTCCTATGAAAAATGTGTTTTTATTTTTCAAGTCTGTTTTTCAAGTCCATTCGTTCGTGCAAAATTCTTGTTATCTCAATTGGTTTTTCAACAAACTTGCGATAGAAAATAATGTGTCGGTTTGTTTTTAGTCCGAATAGTTCGCCTTTAATTCCGTCATAATTTCTTCCGATGCTTGGGTTGTCTGCAATATGTTGGCAATTTTCAAGTAACATTTCATAATACTTGTCAGCTTGTTTTTCAGTCCATTTGTCAAATGTATACTCCCAAATTTTTGTCAAATCTTCAACGGCTTCATTAGTCAATTCATATTTTGCCATTATTCCGTTTTTTCGCTTTTAATTCTTGAAGATGTTTTTTAGAGTCAAAATCGTGTGCAATTCCGCTGTCTATTCCTTTTTGGATTGCTGCTCTCAAAGCCATTGTTTTACTTTCTTCATCTTCTAAAAGTCGAAGCCCTGCACGAATAACTTCGCTTACATTTTTGTAGCGTCCTGCAGATATTTGACTACTTACAAACTGGTCAAAATAGCTTCCAAGTGATATTGATGTGTTTTTGCTCATCCTTTAAATATTTTTGGCATTTGTGAATAAAGTAAAGCGAATAAACGTAGTTAATTTTCTATTTCATTTCTTTAAACGCTCTTCAAAGTTACCAAATTTTGGTAATTATGCAAATTTTTCAAGCTGTATTTTTAGATTCAGAAAGATTGAAGATTGTAGATATGGAGTTTGAAATAATTCTAACTAACGTATTTTTGTGGTATGGAAAAGGCGATTGTAGCGAAATTAAATCATTGGAAATAAGCGATAAACAGATGATTGGATCATCAACATTCCGTTATATGTCCTTCGAGAAATTCGGTCAATATTTTAGGAGTTGTAAAGAAAAATTTATTAAGGTATTAAGGGATATGCTATTTAAGAAAGGTACGGTTTCTTTTAATTTGGAGAGAGATATTGAAAAAATATTTTTTACAGTTATAATAGTAAAAATGAGTTTGGAAGAGAATTAGAGCAAGTGTTCTTTTAAACTTTTAGAAAACAGTTGAGTCAAAATATTTTGAACTTATGAAGGCGTAGGTGTAGCTAAAACAAAAAACCTGTTCGTGTGAACAGGTTTTTTTATATGTAAGTAAGATAAACGGGTTTTACAAACGTTTATTTAATTTTATTAACGATAGCTGTGAAAGCTTCTGGGTGGTTCATAGCTAAATCTGCTAAAACCTTACGGTTTAATTCGATGTTGTTAGCTTTGATTTTTCCCATGAATTGAGAATAAGACATTCCGTGTTGACGTGCACCAGCGTTAATACGCATGATCCATAATGAACGGAAATTTCTTTTCTTTTGTTTTCTATCGCGGTATGCATAAGTCATTGCTTTTTCTACCGCGTTTTTAGCTACTGTCCAAACGTTTTTACGTCTTCCGAAGAAACCTTTGGCTTGCTTCAAAATTCTTTTTCTTCTTGCTCTTGATGCTACTGCATTATTTGCTTTTGGCATAATTTTAAATTTTTTTTGTAGTAGGGCGGATGTAAAAAACATCACTTTTGATCGGAATTTTTAATGATCAGCCCACTCCAGGGTTATTAAATTGTTTTAACCGAAAGAATCAGTTATTATATGATTCTTAATTGTTCTTTGATGCTTCTTTCGTCTGCTTTATGTACTAAACCAGAGTGAGTTAAAGCTAATTTACGCTTTTTAGACTTCTTTGTTAAGATGTGGCTTTTGAAAGCGTGTTTTCTTTTAATTTTTCCAGAACCAGTAACGGTAAAACGTTTTTTGGCACTAGATTTAGTTTTCATTTTAGGCATTTGTTCCTAGGTATTTATGTTATCTTACTTAACAATATTTTGCAAAAATACTAATTTTTCTTCTTAGGTGCAATATACATAGTCATTCTTTTTCCTTCAAGAACAGGCATCGCTTCTACTTTACCATATTCTTCTAAATCTTGCGCTAAACGCAATAATAAGATCTGACCTTGCTCTTTATAGATGATTGAACGACCTTTAAAGAATACGAATGCTTTTAATTTAGAACCTTCTTTAAGAAACTTTTCAGCATTTTTCTTTTTAAATTCATAATCGTGTTCGTCTGTTTGCGGCCCAAAACGAATTTCTTTTACAGAAACCTGAGCAGTTTTAGCTTTCAACATTTTGTCGCGCTTTTTTTGCTCATAAAGAAACTTCTTATAGTCGATAATTTTACAAACCGGCGGAGCAGCTTTAGGAGAAATCTCTACTAAATCTAAACCTTGTTCATCGGCAATAGCCATTGCTTCGGATGTTTTATAAACTCCAGGTTCTACATTATCGCCTACTAAACGAACTTCCGGCACACGGATTTTATCGTTTATTCTGTGTGCATCTTCCTTTTTTTCTAGAGGTCTAAAACCTCTTCTGTGATGTATTGCTATGGGTATAAAATTTATGCTTGTTGCCAAGCGGTTACACTTAAAATTGTTTTATGGTTTTGTCGATCTCTTCTTGAATCATTTGTATGAATTCATCAATTTTCATTGAAGTGTTCGACTTGCCAGATTCACCTTGTTTACGAACAGAAACCGTGCCATTCTTTTCTTCCTCTTCGCCGATAATCAGCATGAATGGGAACTTTTGTAATTCTGCTTCCCGAATTTTTTTACCAATGGTTTCATTTCTATCGTCAAGCTTGGCGCGAATTTCGTGATTTTCTAACAAATTTAAAACTTTTTTCGCATAATTTTCATATTTCTCGCTCAAAGACAGTATCATAACTTGTTCTGGCATCAACCAAAGTGGGAAATGTCCTCCGGTATTTTCTAATAAAATTGCTACGAATCGTTCCATAGATCCAAACGGTGCGCGGTGAATCATTACCGGACGGTGCAACTTATCGTCGGATCCTTTATAGGTTAAATCAAAACGCTCTGGCAAATTGTAATCTACCTGAATGGTTCCTAATTGCCAACGGCGTCCTAAAGCATCTTTCACCATAAAATCTAACTTTGGTCCGTAGAAAGCAGCTTCACCTGATTCTATCACATAGTTCAACCCTTTATCTTTAGCAGCATTGATGATAGCTTGTTCTGCCTTTTCCCAATTTTCTACCGAGCCGATGTATTTATCTGGATTGTCTAAATCGCGAACAGAAACCTGAGCAGTAAAGTTTTCAAAACCTAACGAACCAAAAACATACAACACCAAATCGATTACATTTTTAAATTCGGCATCTAATTGATCTGGCGTACAGAAAATATGCGCATCGTCTTGCGTAAAACAACGCACACGTGTTAAACCATGCAATTCACCCGATTGCTCGTAACGGTATACTGTTCCAAATTCTGCATAGCGCTTAGGTAAATCTTTATAAGACCACGGTTTTGCATTGTAAATTTCACAGTGATGCGGGCAGTTCATTGGTTTTAATAAATATTCTTCGCCTTCTACAGGTGTGTGAATTGGTTGAAAGCTATCGGCACCGTATTTGGCATAATGCCCAGAGGTAACGTACAGTTCCTTGTGACCAATATGTGGAGTTACCACTTGTTCGTATCCTGCCTTTTTCTGTGCTTTCTTTAAGAATTGTTCTAAACGCTCGCGTAATGCCGCACCTTTTGGTAACCATAACGGTAATCCTTGCCCCACTTTTTGAGAGAAGGTGAACAAATCTAACTCTTTACCTAATTTACGGTGATCGCGGCGTTTTGCCTCTTCAATCATTTCTAAATATTCGGTAAGATCCTTCTGTTTAGGGAACGATATACCGTAAACTCTTGTTAGCTGTTTGTTATTTTCGTCACCACGCCAATAAGCACCAGCAACTGAAAGAATTTTTACCGCTTTAATAATGCTTGTGTTAGGAATATGTCCTCCACGGCACAAATCGGTAAAGTTTGAATGATCGCAAAAAGTAATGGTTCCATCTTCCAAATTTTGGATCAATTCTGTTTTGTATTCATTATCTTTATATAATTCTAATGCTTCCGCTTTTGACGCGGCGCGCATTTTAAATTCGTGTTTTTCTTTGGCAATAGCCAAGATACGGTCTTCTATGGCTTTAAAATCGGCGTCCGAGATCTTGTGTTCTCCGAAATCGACATCATAATAAAAACCATTTTCAATAGCCGGACCAATGGTTAATTTAATGCCTGGATATAGTTCTTGCAAGGCTTGCGCCATTACGTGCGAGGTAGAGTGCCAAAAAGCAGTTTTACCTTCGTCGTTATTCCACGTATATAAAACCAAACTACCATCGGTGGTTAAAGGCGTAACAGTTTCAACGGTGGTTCCGTTAAAGTTGGCTGAAATTACGTTACGTGCTAAACCTTCGCTTATGCTTAAAGCGACTTCGTGCGGAGTAATGCCTGAGGCGTACTCACGAACCGAACCATCTGGTAATGTTATTTTAATCATTGTATGAAATTTTATCAGGCAAATATACTAAAGAATTATTTTTGTTAACAAAAAATAGTGTGCAATGATTATGAAATGTTGTTGTTTTTGTGTTATTTCGTTGTTAAAATGACAAAAGAAGTTTCTGTAAACATAGTTAGATATGAGCCCCGCCTAAAAAAGGTATGGGATGATTTTGTAAGCGAGGCAAAAAACAGCAGTTTTTTGTTTCGAAGAGATTTTATGGAATATCATCAGGATCGGTTTGAAGATTTTTCGTTGTTGTTGTATGTTAATGAGCGTCTTACATGTGTTTTTCCTGCTTGTGTTTCCAAGCATGGTGTGAGCAGTCATAGAGGATTAACCTACGGAGGGTTGTTGGTGAAAAACACTTGTAAATTTGATATTTTTAAGGCTATGTTTTTACAATTGCTGACTTATTTAAAGCATCAAAAGATGCAGCAGTTAGTTATTAAAACACTACCAGCTATTTATTGTGATTCGGGCAATGATGAGCTGGCTTTTTTACACCAATTGTACGGATCGGGTTTTGAGGCTAACATTGGATCAGTAGTATATAATAACGAAGAATTGGTGTTTTCTAAATCGATTATTAGAAATGCAAAAAAAGCTGTTAAAAATGGAATTGTCATAAAAAAGACGGATGATTTTACAACTTTTTGGAATGATTTGTTAGAACCAAGATTACAAGAACGCTTTCATAAGAAACCTATTCATTCGTTAGATGAAATAATTTACTTAAAAGATCGTTTTCCTGATAACATTGAATTGTATGCTGCTTTTTTAAACGATGAGATGATAGCCGGAACCGTTTTGTTCAACAATAAAAACTTTGTAAAATCTCAATATATCGGCAGTAAATCTGCTTACAATAAGTTAGGGGGATTAGATTTATTGCATTATGAGATCATCAATAATTTAAAACTTGATTATTTTGATTTTGGCACCTCTTCCATAAATCCTTCTGAATTCAATGAAAGTTTATTAGCTTGGAAAGAACAGTTTGGTGCGCGAACAATAATTTTTCCAACATACACCTTTACGCTATAAAAACACTTTGTATATGATTCCTTATTTAAATTTAAAAAAACTCAACACACCTTATCACGATGCTTTTTTAGAAAAAACCAGTGTTTTTTTAGAGAAAGGACATTATATTTTAGGGGATGAATTGCAACAGTTTGAAAAAGGATTTGCAACTTATTGTAAGGTAAGTCATTGTATAGGCGTAGGCAACGGTTTAGATGCGTTAACCTTAATTTTTAAAGCGTATGTTGCATTAGGTATGTTGCGTTTGGGAGACGAGATTTTGGTACCGGCAAATACCTATATTGCCAGTATATTATCGATCATTAATGCCGGGCTTACTCCGGTTTTAGTTGACACCAACCTTTTGAACTACAACTTTACGATTGAAACACTACAGCAACACGTAACTCAACACACCAAAGGTGTTTTAATGGTGCATTTATACGGTCAGATAACCGATGCAGCAAAGATCAAGACATTTTGTAAAGACTTTGGATTACTATTGGTAGAAGATGCTGCCCAAGCACATGGGGCAACCTCGCAACATTTTAAAGCTGGGGGCATAGGAGATGCCGCTGGTTTTAGTTTTTATCCGGGAAAAAATTTAGGTTGTTTAGGCGATGGCGGAGCGGTCACCACTAACAATCCGCAAGTAGCTGATTGTGTAAGAAGTCTTCGCAATTACGGATCAGAATTCAAATATCAAAATGTATACAAAGGCATCAACTCTCGATTAGACGAATTACAAGCTGCTTTTTTACGGATAAAATTGCCTGATTTAGATTTCGACAATAAAACCCGTCAAGGTATTGCGAAACGGTACCTGTCCGAAATTACCAATCCGTTGATTGCCCTACCTTTTGTAGAAGATTTTGATGCACATGTATTTCATATATTTGCCGTTCGGGTAGAAAACCGAGCCGAATTTCAACATTATTTAATGGAACACGGCATTCAAACATTGATACATTACCCTATAGCTCCGCATCAACAGCAAGCTATGGAAGAATTTAGTACATTAGCATTACCTGTTTCAGAGCTTATTCATCGACAAGTTGTAAGCATTCCTTTAAATCCGTCGTTAACCATAGAGGAGCAAGATTTTATCATAGAAAAAATAAACGGCTATTAATGGATATTTATATAAAATCGTTTAACCGACCTTATTTACTGCACCGTTGTATTGCCAGTATTTATCATTATCTGCATGGGTTTAATGGTACGATTGTGCTGTTAGACGACGGAACTCCTCAGAGATATTTAGATAAAATTCAGCAACTTTACCCTGAAATTAAAATAAAAAAATCACCTTTTTATGATAAAAAAAGTGAAGCGATTTTATTGAATAAGGTACCCGAAAAAATCATTCCAGCAAATTTTTGGCGTGAAGAAGTATTAAAAGGCAGTGAACGATTTGTTTTGATAGAAGACGATATGTGGTTTACAAACCACATCGACTTCATAGATTTTTCCAATCAAATCAACGATATGCAAATGGATATGGTAAAGCTGATTTGGTTGCAAAATCGTGCACTCATTTCGAATGTTATTACAACATCAACTCCGTTTTTTAACCATACTAAACCTAAGGTTTTAACTCAAAACGCACTGTTATTCGATGCTGTTTTTAGAACCAACAAATGGAAGTTGGGAAGTATTGCTATGCGTTTAATCGATCATAAAGC
>JAHAYQ010000029.1 GCA_018384465.1 Myroides sp.
CAGGCAGAGATCTATCACGATGGAATTGTCAGATTGTCTTTGATGCGTGAAGACATTCCGATTTCTAAAAGGGTTCGAGCAGGCTTTATGGTCAATACCGACAAGGAATATATGGGAGAACTAAAATACATCATCAACAAAAATATGGGTATTCGTACTCATTACGATAGCGATATGGGCTTTGGAGTTGGACTATCATTGAATTATTAAAGTTCTGCAATTGCAAGCATATTGCCAAAGCCACACTAGCCAACGCTTTGGCAAAGAGCTTGCAAAGCCGACTCAATACAAGATTGTTTTAAAAAATTCCCGATCCTTTAAAAAAGTAAAAAACGCAAAATGCAACACACAACCGACCTGACAATGAAACAAAAACTCAATACTGACAATAGTTTGCAAAGACTGGCAAACAAAACACCAGCGGGTAAGCTTTAGCTTCGCTCTGTTCGGGCAGAGCCCTCGAGTCGTCTTGTCTGGAAGACATGAAACCTTTAGGTTCACCGAATACAAAAACAAATAATAAACCATGAAGTAAAGCCCGTTGAACCCTTCGATAAACTCAGGGCAGGCCCACCGTAGGAAGCTTAATACGTATAATGGAGTTTTCGAAGTGGAGCTTTAAGATATACAAGCAGTAATTTTACGATTACTGCTTTTTTTTATAGTTAATCTAGAATTTTTTACTGTCTAAACCATTGATTATAGGCATAAAACCGTGAATTATGAATTTATGAAATATTAACTATATTTGAAAGGAGTTTGTGTACTTTTTTCACAGACTGACGTTAGGCACAATTTTAAAAGACACCCACGAATGAAAAATATGGAACGAGAAGACATTCACATAATCGGCAGACACAGCAACCTGACAGAAAAAGGGATTGCCAAAGCCTTGAAAGAGAATGTTTATAACGACAAAGAGGCGTGGCAAAAATTCTTTCAACTGTTTTTCATCAGTCTTGGCGTTGGGTTTACAGTGTCGGGTATCGTTTTCTTTTTTGCCTATAATTGGGCAGACCTGCACAAGTTTGTGAAAATCGGACTGACAGAAGGAGTGCTGATTGCAACAACCATTATAGTGCTTCTTCCAAAAATAAATAGCAACATCAGGAATGTTATCCTTACAGGAGCATCGGTTTTAGTGGGCGTTTTGTTTGCCGTGTTCGGACAGATTTACCAAACGGGAGCTAATGCCTACGACTTCTTTTTAGCATGGACGGTTTTTGTAACACTATGGGTTTTGGTTTCAAACTTTGCTCCTTTGTGGTTGCTGTATCTCGTTTTAATCAACACGACATTCATTTTGTATTCACAACAAGTTGCCAAAGATTGGTCAGAGGTTTTTGTTTGCTCTTTGCTTTTTATCATCAATGCGACCGTACTGATTTCTGCCATTTTTTTGGGTAAGAAAAAGATACCCAATTGGTTTTTGAATACAGTCGCTTTAGCTTCTGTAAGCTATGCAACTATCGGAGTTGTTATCGGGGTTTTTGACAAGTATCAAGCGACTTTCCCTATATTGATTTTAATTACCGCCATAACATTTGCTTTGGGCATTTGGCACGGACTAAAAACAAAAAGCGGTTTTTATCTTTCAGTTATACCTTTTAGCCTTATCATCATCGTGTCGGCTTTACTCATTAAAATATCAGACGGAGAAATGATGTTTTTATTAGTCAGCCTGTTTATTATAACCAGCGTTACTTTAACCATTAAAAACCTGATTGACATTCAAAAGAAATGGACAAATGAGAAATAAAGACGACATTAAAGAGCTATTGGATTATTTCCAAAAGACGGAAGATAAACCTTTACAATTCGATGAAGAAGCTATTGTTTCGGCTTATCAGAAAGATAACGAAAACCAATCTTTGTCAATAAAAATACTATCCGTTTTCGGAGGGATATTGGCAAGTCTTGCGTTTTTGGGATTTCTTTTTATTGCCGGACTATACAATTCTGATGTGGGATTATTGGTGTTTGGAGGAATTTTCATTATAGGTTCGATTTGGATAAACAAAGAATACGATAAAATAATCATTGACACAGTAAGCGTTTCTTCTTTTATCATTGGGTTTATACTTCTTGGCTTTGGTTGCGGGCAGCTAAAAATAGACGAAAATATTATAAGCATTATCTTCATCATTATTGCTATTGGTTCATTAAGTATTGTTCAGAACTACATACTTTCCTTTGTTTCTGTCCTGATAATCAACGGAAGTATTTTAACCCTCATTATATCAAATAAGGGTTATGACTTCATACATATTTACGTTTCTGTGCTTGCATTGACTATGACTTATTTTTTTCTAAAAGAAGCTACCATAATCACGACCAATAAAGCCTTATCCAAACTATATAATCCTGTCAGAACAGGATTGATTTTTTCCTTTTTATCAGGGTTGGTATTCCTTGGCAAAAAAGGGATTTTGCCTGTATCGCCCGACTATATTTGGCTGTCCTCTGTCATTGTAATTTCGATAATCATTTATCTGTTTTCCGTACTATTTGATGTTTTAAACATAACCAAAACACGACATAAAATCGGTATTTACATTTTTACCGTTCTTGCATTATTGCCAACAGCATTATCCCCTGCCATATCGGGTACTATTCTCATTATTCTGTTGAGTTTTTTGATAAACTACAAAACAGGTTTGGTATTGGGAATTATCTCATTTATTTACTTCATTTCTCAATACTATTACGACTTGAATTTCACTTTGCTCACCAAGTCCATACTCTTATTTTCGACAGGTGTACTTTTTATCGCACTTTATTTGTTCACCTATAAAAAATTGACTGAAAATGAAAAAGTATAAATGGATTATCGTTCTTCTGAACCTTGTTCTTTTGTTGATATATTTCAACCATTCCATAGCGAAGAAAGAGGAATTATTAAAAGACGGACAATTAGTTTTGTTAGAACTTGCACCGGTTGACCCTCGTTCATTAATGCAGGGCGACTATATGGCTCTTCGATATAAAATTTCGGAAAACATTGATTTCGACAATATTCCAAAACGAGGATATTGTGTTGTTGTACTTGACAAGGACGACAGAGCAAACAAAGTTCGGTTTCAAAAAGGTTTAACGCCATTGGACAAAGGCGAACATCTTATTGAATATACATCATCGGACAAATGGAATATTAACATCGGAGCAGAATCTTTCTTTTTCCAAGAGGGACAAGCAGAAAGATATGAGAAGGCGAAGTATGGAGGCGTGAAAATTGACAAAGATGGTAACAGCCTGTTAGTTGGACTTTATGACGAGCAATTACGGAAAATCGAATAAAAAACTGTGCCTAATCGAGTAGACGGCTCCGCCAGTAACTGACGGAGTGCGCCTCTCAACTTAGCGAAGCGATATCTTGAAATACCTATAAAAAATAAACACTTATTTCAAA
>JAHAYQ010000285.1 GCA_018384465.1 Myroides sp.
AACTCTTCGTAATTTAAACCGTGACGTTTTTGTTTGAAAAAGATAGGCCCTTTAGATTCTAAACGAATTAGGATAGCAATTAAAGGAGTTAACCAAGACATGATAAAAACAATGACAGACAGTGAAAAAAATATGTCAAAAACTCTTTTTATAAAATAATTTATAGGGTCATTGAGTGGTGCACTCCTCGAGGACATCACAGGAATTACGCCGTAATAATCAACTTTTAAATTAGAAGACAATAAATCTTTTTTAGAGGGTAAAAATTTTAAAAGTTTCAGGTTGTTGTCCACATAATCAATAAAATCAGAAACTTGTTTCGTTGTAATTCTTTCAAGACTTAAATAAATTTCATCTATTTCATTTTCTTTGCAAAACGCAATAATATCGCGCGATGTATTATGGTTTAATGAAAAACTTTGTTTTAATACATAACCATAATCCGGGTTAGTAGTAATAAATTTCACGAAATTGTTTGTTAAACTATCTTCGCCAATTACAACCACTTTACGCAAGTTTCCGCCGTAATGTTTCCGGAAAATTTTTAAAAGCCAAAAAATCAAATATTTTGCCATGACAACTATTAAAGTGGTAGCAAGCAAATAATAAGAAATTACGTGATATTCTTCAGTAAAAGTAAACAATCCGTTTACTGCGAATACATTTAAACCAAAAAGAAAAAAATGTTTAATTGCTTTCTGAGCGATCTGAATTAACTTGGTGAAACGATAAACTTGATAAAATTTGGTGATTACCGATATGATAATCCATGAAAACACAAGATATAAATAAAAATAAACCGACTGAAAAGTAAGAGGCAGGAGCATCAATCCCAATAAAACCAAGACAGTTAAATCAAACGTAATGGTTATGGGTCTTAAGTACTTAGAGTATCTACCTATTTGTCGTTTCACTAATAAATATATTTAGAAAAATCTTTATGCTCTTCTTTCTTCAACTCTTCTTTAGATAAAGTTTTAAAGTAATCAAAAGTTCTTTGTAAACCAACTTTTCTATCGATTTTTGGTTCCCAGTTTAATATTTTTTTAGCTAACGATATATCAGGTTTTCGTTGCAATGGATCATTCTCAGGCAACGGTTTATATGTAATTTTTTGATTTGTTTTAGTGAGTTGGATTATCTCTTGAGCAAATTCGTTGATCGTAATTTCGTGCGGGTTTCCTATGTTTACCGGCAAGTGGTAATCGCTGAATAACAATCTAAAAATACCTTCGATCTGATCATCCACATAACAAAACGAACGCGTTTGATTTCCATCGCCAAAAATAGTGAGATCTTCTCCTCGTAATGCTTGCCCCATGAAAGCAGGAATAACCCTACCATCGTTTAAGCGCATTCTAGGGCCATACGTATTGAAGATGCGAACAATTCTAGTTTCTAATCCATGAAAATTGTGGTACGCCATGGTAAGCGATTCCTGAAACCTTTTAGCTTCATCATACACCCCGCGCGGGCCAATAGCGTTTACATTTCCGTAGTATTCTTCGGTTTGCGGATGAACCAAAGGATCACCATATACTTCAGATGTTGAAGCTATTAAAATGCGGGCATTTTTTGCTTTTGCCAACCCTAATAAATTATGAGTTCCCAACGATCCTACCTTAAGCGTTTGAATAGGAATTTTCAAATAATCAATGGGGCTTGCAGGCGATGCAAAATGCAATATATAATCTAAATTACCGGGTACATGTACAAATTTGGTCACATCGTGATGATAAAACTCAAAATATTCGTTTTTAAACAAATGTTCTATATTTTTCAGGTCACCTGTAATAAGGTTGTCCATTCCTATGACATAAAAACCTTCATTTAAAAATCGATCGCACAAATGTGATCCTAAAAAGCCAGCTGCACCTGTAATTAATACCCGTTTCATGTAAAAATGTTTGATGTAAAATTACTATGGTTTTTTGGTTTAGAAAAATAAATTTAAATTCGCAATATATTTACTATGAGTACATCAAAAAAAATACGGGTAATTCATGTTATTGAAGCTTTAGGTGGCGGTGTTTATACCTACTTTAAAAATCTTTCGCATTATATGGGAAAAGATGAAGTTGCTCAGCAAATAGAAACTTTCATAGTTTATAGTGCTAAAAGAAAAGAAATTATTCCTGAAAACATTATCAAAGAGTTTTCTAAAAATATTACCTTAATACAGGTAGATATGGAAAGGGAGTTTCATCTTATTAAAGATTTAAAAGCTACTTTTCGGTTACGTAAACTTTATGCACAAATTAAGCCTGATATTATTCATTTACATTCTTCAAAAGCAGGTGTAATCGGTCGTTGGGCTAACTTTTTAACCTTTAAAAAAACACCCGTTTTTTATACTCCGCACGGCTATTCTTTTTTACGTTTAGATATTTCTGAAAACAAAAGGCAATTTTATAAATTTGCAGAAAAATATACTCAAAAAATATTTGGTGGAACAACCATTGCATGCGGAGATACCGAATATGAGATAGCTAACAGATTAGGCAAGGCAAAGTT
>JAHAYQ010000068.1 GCA_018384465.1 Myroides sp.
ATTTAATGGAATACATTCCGCACTTATTAATCGAAGGTATGATTGCATCGTCTTTCGCTTTAGGTGCTAATTCATCATACATCTACATTCGTGGCGAATACATGTGGGTTTTTAAAACGTTGGAACGCGCTATTAAAGAAGCTTACGCTGCCGGATGGTTAGGTAAAAACATCAAAGGATCAGGCTACGATTTAGACCTTCACGTACATTGTGGTGGTGGTGCGTATATCTGTGGTGAAGAAACCGCTTTGATCGAATCTTTAGAAGGTAAACGTGGAAATCCGCGTATCAAACCGCCTTTCCCTGCTGTTAAAGGTTTGTGGCAAAATCCTACTGTTGTGAACAATGTAGAATCTATAGCTACAGTGCCGTGGATTATATTAAACTCTGGCGAAGATTATTCTAAAATTGGTTTGGGACGATCTACCGGAACTAAATTATTTTCTGTTTCTGGTCACGTTAAAAAACCGGGAGTTTATGAAATTGAAATGGGTATGACCGTTGATGAATTCATGAATTCTGATGAATATTGTGGTGGAATGATTGATGATCGCCCGTTAAAAGGATTGATTCCCGGAGGTTCATCAGTGCCAATCTTACCAAATCATTTAATCTTTAAAACAGCAAACGGCGAAGACCGATTGATGACGTATGAGTCGTTATCAGACGGAGGTTTTGCTACAGGTTCTTCTTTAGGTTCAGGTGGATTTATCGTTTATAATGATACTGCTTGTATCGTAAGAAACACTTGGAATTTCTCAAGATTTTATGCACATGAAAGCTGTGGTCAATGTTCACCTTGTCGTGAAGGAACGGGTTGGATGGAAAAAATATTGTGGAGAATAGAAAACGGTCAAGGTACCGAAGAAGATATCGACTTGTTGTGGAGCATTCAGGCAAAAATCGAAGGAAATACCATTTGTCCATTAGGTGATGCTGCTGCTTGGCCAGTTGCCGCTGCCATTCGTCACTTTAGAGATGAGTTTGAATACCACGTTCGTTTCCCAGAAAAAATTAAAAACAGAGATCATTTTGTAAATGAGCCTTTTGAGAAAGTGAAACATTTGTTAAACACAGTAACAATATAATTTTGTTTAAGGTTTAAAGTTTAAGGTTCAAGTTGATAACCTTAAACGTTAAACATCAAACTTTAAACTACAAAACAATGAAAGTTACAATAGACGGATTTGAATTAGAAGTAGAGCCAGGTACAACCGTACTACAAGCTGCACGTATGTTGGGTAGCGATGTGGCGCCACCTGCAATGTGCTACTATTCTAAACTAAAAGATACAGGAGGAAATTGCCGTGCTTGTTTGGTAGAAATATCAAAAGGTAGCGAAGCTGATCCTCGCCCAATGCCTAAAATGATGCCTTCGTGTAAAACAGGCGTTATGGACGGAATGGAAGTGAAAGTAAAAACGTCGGACAGAGCATTAGATGCCCGCAAAGCAGTTACCGAGTTTTTATTAATCAATCACCCATTAGATTGCCCGGTTTGTGACCAGGCTGGTGAATGTGATTTACAAAATTTAGCTTTTAAACACGGATTAGAAAAAACGCGTTTTAAAGAAGAAAAAAGAACTTTTGAGCCTGAAAATATCGGCGATAAAATTCAATTGCACATGAACCGTTGCATTTTGTGTTATCGTTGTGTACATACGGCAGAACAAGTTTGTGGATCAAGAAATCACGGGGTTATGAATCGTGGCGATCACGCACAAATTTCAACCTATGTTGCAGCTTCAATTGATCACGAAATGTCGGGTAATATGATTGATGTTTGTCCGGTTGGAGCATTGACCGATAAAACCTTCCGTTTCAAGTCACGTGTTTGGTTTAACAAACCATTCAATGCACACAGAAACTGTGATAAATGTTGTGGAAAAACAACTTTATGGATGTTCGGAAACGAAATTCAACGTGTTACAGCTCGTAAAGATGAGTTCCATGAAGTAGAAGAATTCATTTGTAATTCTTGTCGTTTCGATCATAAAGAAGTTTCTGATTGGGTTATTGAAGGACCAAGAAAATTCGAAAAATTCTCGGTTATCAATCAAAATAACTACACCCGTAAAATGGATAAAGTTGTTATAGATACAGAGAAACATATTTTAGAAGGTCGTGATCAAGACCGTAAAAAAATAAGTATGACAGAAGTTCCATATAAAACCGATAAAAACAGTTAATTATGGAAGAAGCAATCATTATAGAAAAAAGCGTAATCATTGTAGCTGTTTTTGCAATTACCATGTTGTTTGCCATGTATTGTACCTTGGCAGAACGTAAAATTGCCGCGTGGATACAAGACCGTAGAGGTCCAAACCGTGCAGGACCAGGCGGAATGCTACAACCTTTAGCCGATGGTTTAAAACTGTTTGCTAAAGAAGAATTTATGCCAAACACACCTAATACGTTTTTGTTCGTATTTGGTCCGTTTATTTCCATGACCATGGCCTTGATGACTTCAGCGGTTATTCCTTGGGGTGATACGTTAGAAATTGGTGGCAGAAAAGTAGTTTTACAAGCTGCCGATATCAACGTGGCCATGCTGTATGTATTTGCAGTTCTTTCTGTAAGTGTATACGGAATCATGATTGGTGGTTGGGCATCTAACAACAAATATTCGTTAATTAGTGCCATGCGTGTGGCATCTCAAATGATTTCTTATGAAATTGCTATGGGATTGTCTATCGTTGCAATCTTGATGATGCACAGCTCTATGAGTTTACGCGAAATTGCAGCAGGTCAGCACGAAATGCACTGGAATATCTTTTATCAACCATTAGGATTCTTTATTTTCTTAATTTGTTCATTTGCAGAAACCAACAGAACACCGTTTGATTTAGCAGAATGTGAACAAGAGTTAATTGGTGGTTATCATACCGAATATTCGTCAATGCGTATGGGATTCTTCTTATTCGCAGAATATGCAGCCATGTTTATCTCTTCTACCCTATTGGCAGTTCTTTATTTAGGAGCTTACAATTACCCGGGAATGACTTGGGCAGCCGAAAACTGGGGCGAAAACATTGCCAACATTATTGGTATCGCCGTATTGTTCATTAAAATCTGTTTTTTTATTTTCTTGTACATGTGGGTTCGTTGGACCATCCCACGTTTCCGTTACGATCAATTAATGAATTTAGGTTGGAAAACATTAATCCCTTTAGCTCTTTTAAACATTGTAGTTACTGCGGTGGTGTTATTATTAAATCGATAAAAAATAGAAATTATGTCTATTCAAAATACATCCTTATCTGGAAGAAAGAAGCAGGTTTCTAATAAAGAAATGACTTTAGGCGAGCGTTTATATATTGGCGCAATTGCCGGCGGTATGGCAACTACTTTTAAACATTTATTTAAAAAGAAAGTTACCATTAGTTATCCTGAAGAAACACGTCCGTTTAGCCCTGTTTATCGTGGTCAGCACATGCTAATGCGCGATGAAGAAGGCAGAGAACGTTGTACCGCTTGTGGTTTATGTGCTTTGTCGTGTCCTGCGGAAGCGATCACTATGAAAGCTGCAGAACGCAAACCCGAAGAAAAGCATCTTTACAGAGAAGAAAAATATGCCGAAATCTACGAAATTAATATGTTGCGTTGCATTTACTGTGGTTTGTGCGAAGAAGCTTGCCCTAAACAAGCCATCTATCTAACAACCTCTAAAAAAATAGTAAAAGCAGATACCAATCGCGAGCATTTTATTTTTGGAAAAGAACAATTGGTTATGCCTTTAGAACAAGCTATTAACAACACCGCTAAATCAGAATAAAAATGGTAGAAATCTTATTTTATATTCTTTCGGCTGTTACTTTAGGAAGCGCGTTTTTAACCATTCTTTCTAAAAACCCTATTCACAGTGCTATTTGGTTGGTGGTATGTTTTTTCAGTATTGCAGGTCATTATGCATTGTTAAACTCACAGTTCTTAGCAATGGTTCACATCATTGTATATTCTGGTGCTATTATGATTTTAATGCTGTTTACCATTATGTTGATGAACTTGAACATCAGCGATGAAATTGCAAAACCTGTGGTTACAAAAATAGTTGCAACGATTTGTTTCTGTTTAATCGGATTTTTCTTGGTAAGCGCTTTAGCTCAAACAGCTCCGGCTTTAGAAAGCTATTCAACAACTGGCGTAGATTTTCAATCGGTTGAAGTATTAGGAAAAGTATTACTAAACGAATTCGTAGTTCCGTTTGAGATGGCAGCCGTGTTGTTGTTAATGGCAATGATTGGAGCCGTATTAATTTCTAAAAAAGATAAAAAAACAGCATAGTATGGAACATGTTTTACAACAAATAGGCATAGACCAGTACATTTACTTAAGTATCATTCTTTTTAGTATTGGAGCCTTTGGTATTTTATATCGTCGTAACGCAATTGTTATGTTTATGTCGATCGAAATCATGCTAAATGCCGCCAACTTATTACTTGTTGCCTTTTCTAATTACCATGAAGATGCCAACGGACAAGTATTTGTATTTTTTACAATGGCTGTGGCTGCTGCCGAAGTTGCTATTGGATTAGCCATTTTAGTAGCTATTTACAGAAACATTGGATCAATTGATATTGATAAACTTAAAAATTTAAAAGGATAGCATGAGCACAACTATATTATTACTTACGCTGATTTTCCCTTTAGTTGGTACATTAATCAACGGATTTGGGGGCAAACACTTAAGCAAAAAAGTATCGGGTGCTATTGCAACGTTAGCTATTGCGGCATCGTTTGTTACATCGTGCATATTTTTTGCGTACATACAAGGTTCGCAAGAGCCGGTTAAAGTGGTTTTATTTGAATGGATGAAATTCAACTATTTCACCATTGATTTCGGATTTTATTTTGATCAGTTAGCTGCACTTTGGCTGTTGTTCATTACAGGTATCGGAACATTGATTCACTTGTATTCAACAAGCTATATGAGCCATGACGAGAATTTTTCAAAATTCTTTACCTACCTGAACTTCTTTGTGTTCTTCATGTTGATTTTAGTTACAGGAAGCAACTTAGCCATGATGTTTATTGGTTGGGAAGGTGTTGGTTTATGCTCATACCTATTGATTGGCTTCTGGTATAAAAACCAAGATTATAACAATGCAGCCAAGAAAGCCTTCATAATGAACCGTATTGGTGATTTAGGTTTCTTGATCGGAATTTTCGTAACAGGATATTTATTTCACACATTAGATTTTATCGAATTACAAGAACAAAGTTACCTTGCGCCTACTTTAGGAATTGCAACTATGGCATTCTTTATTGCAGCAACTGGTAAAAGTGCACAATTACCGCTTTACACTTGGTTACCCGATGCCATGGCAGGTCCAACACCTGTATCGGCATTAATTCACGCGGCAACAATGGTTACAGCAGGTATCTTTATGATTACCCGTTTAAACTTTTTGTTCGATCTAACTCCAGATGTGCAACATATTATTGCAGTCATCGGTGCCGTAACTGCACTTATGGCAGCAACTATTGCTTTGGTTCAAAACGACATTAAAAAAGTATTGGCATATTCTACCGTTTCGCAATTAGGTTTAATGTTTTTGGCATTAGGTTTAGGTGCTTATGAAGTAGCGGTTTTCCATGTAATTACACACGCTTTCTTTAAAGCTTGTTTGTTCTTGGGATCGGGTTCGGTTATTCACGCAATTGGTGGCGAACAAGATATGCGTCACATGGGTGGATTGAAAAAACATATGAAAATCACTTATTTAACGTTTTTCATTTCAACATTAGCTATTTCAGGATTTCCACCACTTTCAGGTTTCTTCTCGAAAGACGAAATTTTGTTAACTGCTTTTCATAACAATATTGTCTTATGGATAGTAGCAAGTTTGGCATCAATTTTAACTGCTTTCTATATGTTTAGATTGTTGTTTTTAACGTTCTTCAACAAATTCAGAGGAACAAAAGAACAAGAAGATCATTTACACGAAAGTCCGTCTGCTATGACGTTTCCTTTAATCATTTTAGCTGTTTTGGCTGCAATTGGCGGATTAATCAGTATTCCTGGAAACAGTTGGTTAAACGAATTTTTAAAACCAGTTATTAAAAACAACGCAGCATCGCATCCACACGTATTAGGTACAACCGAATATCTGTTAATGGGCTTAGCAGTTGTAGGTGCTTTGATTGGTTTAGGTGTCGCTTACGCAAAATACATTAAAAACAAACAAGTTCCTGTGAACGACAACAATGTTTCGGGCTTACAAAAATTGTTTGTAAACAAATATTATTTAGACGATATCTATCAATCATTAATTGTTCAGCCATTAAACTTTTTTGGATCGTTCTT
>JAHAYQ010000073.1 GCA_018384465.1 Myroides sp.
GAATGCCACAAACGGGTGGTACCGATAATGCTTCTTTTGTAGCAGCGGGCATACCTGCATTTAATTTAGGTACTCAAAATTGGGGTTATGGTCAATATACGTGGCATACCAATAGAGATACATTTGATAAAATTGTCTTTAAGGAATTAGAAAAAAATGTAATTACCACAGCTATTCTTACGTTAGAAGCAGCTAATTATCCTGGAGAAATATCGAACGAAAAGCGCACATTGCCGAACAATAGTCAGTGGCCTAGTACCAAAGAGCCTTTGCGCAGTTCTGATGTTTATTAAAAAAAATAAAGCTGTCAAAAAAGACAGCTTTATTTTATCTCACTAATTTTTTGTATTTGATACGTGTTGGAGCAACATCTCCTAAACGTTTTTTACGATTTTCTTCGTATTCAGAGAACGATCCTTCAAAGAAATAAACTTCCGAATCGTTTTCAAAAGCTAAAATATGTGTACACACACGGTCTAAAAACCAACGGTCGTGAGAAATAATTACAGCACAACCTGCAAAATTTTCCAAACCTTCTTCTAAAGCTCGTAAGGTATTAATATCCAAATCGTTGGTAGGTTCATCTAATAACAATACGTTACCCTCTTCTTTTAAAGTCATTGCCAAGTGCAAACGGTTACGTTCACCACCTGATAAAGCCGAAACTTTTTTGTTTTGATCTGATCCGGCAAAGTTAAAACGAGATAAATAAGCACGAGCATTTACTTGGCGACCACCCATCATGATTAACTCCTGACCTTCTGCAAAATTATCATAAATAGACTTTTCTGTATCGATGTTTTTATGCGATTGATCCACATACGCAATTTTAACGGTATCACCTACTACGAACTCGCCCGCATCTGGAGTTTGTTCGCCCATAATCATACGGAAAATCGTCGATTTACCTGCACCGTTAGGTCCAATAATTCCTACGATGCCCGCTTGTGGTAAGGTAAAATTTAAATTATCATATAGAATTTTATCGCCAAATGCTTTAGCAACATTTTTTGCTTCGATCACATTTGTTCCTAAACGAGGTCCGTTTGGAATGTAGATTTCTAATTTTTCTTCTAACTGCTTTTGGTCTTCATTTAATAAGCGGTCGTAATTCTGTAAACGAGCCTTTTGTTTTGTTTGTCGACCTTTAGCACCTTGACGCACCCAATCTAACTCACGCTCTAATGTTTTTCTGCGTTTCGATGCCGTTTTTTCTTCTTGTTCTAATCGCTTTGCTTTTTGATCTAACCAAGAAGAATAGTTTCCTTTCCACGGAATACCTTCGCCACGATCTAACTCTAAAATCCAACCGGCAACATTATCCAGGAAATAACGGTCGTGCGTTACAGCAATGATTGTTCCTTTGTATTGTTGTAAATGTTGTTCTAACCAATGAACCGATTCTGCGTCCAAGTGGTTGGTAGGCTCATCTAAAAGTAATACATCAGGTTCTTGTAATAACAAGCGACATAAAGCCACACGACGACGTTCACCACCCGAAAGTACCGAAATTGGTGTGTCTGGTTCCGGACAACGAAGTGCGTCCATAGCAACTTCTAATTTATTGTCTAATTCCCATCCGCCTACTGCATCAATTTTATCTTGTAAATCGGCTTGGCGATCCATCAGTTTTTGCATTTTATCTGCATCTTCATAAACTTCTGGCAAACCAAACATATCGTTAATTTTATTGAACTCCTCTAAAATAGCAACTACTTCTGCCATTCCTTCGCGGACTACTTCAATTACGGTTTTGGTTTCGTCTAACTGCGGTTCTTGTTCTAAATATCCAACAGAATATCCTGGTGCAAAAACTACATCGCCCTGATAATTTTTATCAACGCCTGCAATAATTTTTAATAAAGAAGATTTTCCCGAACCATTTAATCCTAAAATTCCAATTTTAGCTCCGTAAAAAAAACTTAAATAAATATCTTTAAGCACTGTTTTGTTTGTAGATGAGTACGTTTTACTCACTTTCGACATTGAAAAGATTACTTTTTTATCGTCTGACATAATTCCAATCTATAAAATTAATATTTATTCATTCAATTTTTTATACGCTACAAGAGCTTCCTTAATAATTTCAGCAGATTTAATTAAGTCTTCTTTCTTTAAAACGTAAGCTAATCTCACTTCATCTAAACCAACACCCACTGTTGAGTAAAATCCGGCAGCAGGCGCAACCATTACTGTTTCACCATTTAAATCAAATGAATCTAACAACCATTTTGCGAAGTCTTCTGCATTTTTAACAGGAAGTTTTGCTATACAATAAAAAGCTCCTTTTGGTAACGATACGTGTACACCATCGATTTCGTTTAATGCATTTACAAGCGTGTCTCTTCTGTCTTTGTATTCTGTAATAACATCAGTAAAATAAGAAGGTGGGGTATCTAACGCGGCTTCTGATGCTATTTGTGCATACGTTGGCGGTGACAAACGAGCTTGGGCAAATTTCATAGCTGTAGACATTAATTCCTTGTTCTTAGAAACAACACAACCAATGCGCGCACCACACATACTGAATCTTTTCGATACAGAGTCAATCATAATTGCATGGTCGGTAATTTCGGCTTCGTTCATAATGGAATAATGCTCATTATCGTCATATACAAACTCTCTATACACTTCATCGGCAATTAAAAACAAATCATGTTTTTTTACCAAATCAGCTAGTTGTTTAATTTCTTCCTTGCTGTATAAATATCCTGTAGGGTTTCCAGGGTTACATATTAAAATAGCTTTTGTTTTAGCAGTTATCAATTTTTCGAAATCAGCAATTGCAGGTAACGCAAAACCATTTTCAATACCAGACATCACTGGTACAATCTTTACACCATTTTGGGTAGAGAATCCATTATAGTTTGCATAGAATGGTTCGGGTATAATAATTTCATCACCTTCATCCATTGTTGATCCTATTGCGAAAATTAATGCTTCAGATCCACCAGTAGTTATTATGATGTCTTCTTTATTAATTGGTAAACCTTGCTTTTGATAATAGTTAGCCAACTTTTCTCTATAAGAATCAAATCCTGCTGAATGGCTGTATTCTAAAACAGTTATATCTGCGTTTTTAACTGCTTTAATAGCAACTTCTGGAGTTTTAATATCTGGTTGACCGATATTTAAGTGATATACTTTATTTCCTTTTCTCTTTGCTTCTTCAGCAAATGGAACCAATTTTCTTATTGGAGACTCAGGCATTTGAGAACCTTTACTTGATATTTTAGGCATATTATTTAAATATATTAAATTCTCCTACAAAAATATACTTTATTAATTAAATAACCGTATAGTTTATATTACACATTTAAAATTCTTAACATTGAATATTGACAATTAAACTAAAATAAGCTTTTAATTATGACAAATTATAAATATTTTTGTTAGGAAAAAGAAAAGAAACTGAATTTGAAAAAGAGAATCCTTAAGGTAATTAAGTGCGTATTTATTACCATTGCTTGTTTATTAATTATTATTATAGCGGCTACTTTCTCGTTGCAGTTTCCTGCTGTTCAAAACTTTGTAAAAGATAAACTTGTTCATTATCTTCAAAATAAAATTAAGACCAATGTACAGTTAGATCGGGTTTACGTGCATTTTCCCAATAAAATCGAAATAGAAAACCTGTATCTTCAAGGGCAAGATGTAGACACGCTGCTGCATGTAAAT
>JAHAYQ010000108.1 GCA_018384465.1 Myroides sp.
AAAAAGAGTTTTAATACTCGGTACCTTAGCTCAGTTGGTAGAGCAACGGACTGAAAATCCGTGTGTCCCTGGTTCGATTCCTGGAGGTACCACAAAACATGAAAAGAGTTATTTCTGATAGGAATAGCTCTTTTTTTATTGGTGAAATTGTAATAGAATTTGTTGAATGTAGTACCTTAGCGAAAATTAAATTTTTATGAAGAAAATTTCCTTATATGCCTTTGTGTTTGCTGGTTTGGTAGCTCAGGCACAAAACAATTTAACAATTGAAGAGGCTACTTTGCCTGCACAACGCGGCTTTGCTACTCAAACTATTTATGGTGCACAATGGCGTACCAATAGTGAAATAAGCTATATAGATTCGAGTTTTCGTGGTTTATCGGCAAAATCAATCAATGAAACCGAAGTAGAAAAAATAGTGACTACTACTGATTTAGAAACAGCACTTTCTCAGTCGTTAAATGAAAGCGTGTCCCTGCGTATGATTCCATTTGACTATCATTGGGAAAACGAAGTCGAATTTTCTTTTACCTATCAAGGTGAAAACCATAAACATTTTGTGGTGTATCATATAGAAACCAAGAAAATCACCAAAAATATTCCTTTTTTTGCAGCTGGCACCGAAGAAATTGTAGCACCTAATAAAAACCTTATTGCGTATTTAAACAATAATAATATAGAATTAGCTTTAAGTAACGGTGAAGTAGTTCAAGTGACTAATGATGGCGATGGTATTGTTAATGGAAGCAGCAACACCCACCGTCAAGAATTTGGTATTGATAGAGGGATGGGGATTAGTCCCGACGGTACAAAGTTGTTGTTCTATAAAAAAGACGAGCGTATGGTTAGCGCATATCCTTTAGTGGATTTTGGAACTCGAATTGCCGAACACAAACCCTTCAAATATCCTATGGCAGGAATGAAATCGGAAGAAGTTTCACTACATATTTATGATATTGAGAAGCAAACCACTACTCAATTACAAATTGCCGGAGATAAAGAGCAGTTTTTAACCATGCCTACGTGGTCTCCCGATAGTAAATCGGTATATGTTGGGGTTTTAAACCGAGGTCAAGATCACTTAAAGCTACAAAGATATTTTGCTCACAACGGTAACTTTGACAAACAGTTATTTGAAGAAAAAAGCACTACTTATGTAGAGCCGAGCCAGCCGTTAAAATTTATCAATGATAAAGAGTTTATCTATTTATCGGAGAAAGACGGATACCGTCACATGTATCGTTACAATACGAACGGTAAAGAGTTGAAAGGTTATGTTCACAACGATGTTGTATTTAAAGATTTTGTTGATGTTACTGAGAAAGAGGTTTATTACATGGGAACTGCAAACCGCGGAATGGATAAATTACTTTATAAAGTAGATTTAAAATCGGGTAAAACACAAGCCATCACACAAACTTCGGCAACCTATACGGTGGAATTAAACAAAGACCGCTCTTGGTATTATGCACAATACACCAATTTTACCACACCAAACGCTATTTCATTAAACAGTATAAACGGCAAGCAAACGGTAGAGTTATTGAATGCTCCCAATCCGTATGAAGGCAAAACGCAATTGCCAAGAGTGGAAATGGTAACCATTAAAGCAGCCGATGGAAAAACCGATTTAAACGGGCGATTAATTTACCCTTCTAATTTTGATGCCAACCAGAAGTACCCTGTGATGATTTATGTATATGGTGGACCACATGCTCAGTTAGTAAGCAATAGATTTGGTGGAGGTGCCGGTGGATTTGATTATTATATGGCACAACAAGGTTTTGTGGTGTTTACTTTAGATAACCGTGGAAGCGAAAACCGTGGGCGCGATTTTGAGCATGTTATTCACAGAAACTTAGGTCAGAATGAAATGGCAGATCAAATGCAAGGCGTAGCGTTTTTAAAATCTAAAAAGTTTGTTGATGCAGATCGAATTGGTGTTTATGGATGGTCTTATGGCGGATTCATGACTACCAGCTTATTATTAAACCATCCTGAAACTTTTAAAGTAGGGGTAGCGGGCGGACCTGTTATTGATTGGAAATGGTACGAAATTATGTACGGCGAAAGATATATGGATACTCCCGAAGAAAACCCAGAAGGTTATGAATTGACATCTACTTTAAACAAAGTAAAAAACTTACAAGGAAGGTTATTACTTATTCACGGCGCGCAAGATCCGGTAGTTGTACAGCAACACAGTATGGAATTTATTGAAAAATGTATTAAAGAAGGAAAGCAAGTAGACTATTTTCTTTATCCTACCCACGAACATAATGTATTGGGCAGAGATCGCATTCACTTAAATGCGAAAATAGCCGATTATTTTCTAACTCATTTAAAAAAATAAGTAACTCATAAAATGCAACAGCTGATACAATAACCTTGAAAAGACATGGTTTTTGAGGGTGTTTTTTAACCTCAAAAATTACCATAATTAAGCATTTAGTTTAAAATAAAGGAATTAGATCATCGCATCTAAAGTTATTACAGAAAATAAATATTGTTTTTAATAATTTGTTAAGTTTATTTGTTAATCAAAACTCCGTTTCAATAACTGAAACGGAGTTTTGATTTAAAAAACATAAAAAAATCTAATTTGGAAATTTACATTGCCTATCTGTTCCTTGCCTGCTAATTCATACCTATTATTAACTCCCCATAAAGATTGGTCGTTATCAATTTCTTTTTGATTGATGGTGTTTGTAAAATCTACTGAAGTATTTCCAATTCCCAAACCTATTTTAGGTTCAACACCCACTTTTTTTGAGTCGCTAAAAAAAACTTTTAATCCGTAGTTTATATGAAAAACATGCTTTTTTCTGCTGTAATCTGTTCGTAAATAAGAATATCGTTTGGAAGTATTATTATAATCAACCCAAAAATCTCCGTCTAATAAAGTTTCTTTGTGATTAATTCCTACAAAATCTAACGATAAAAAATGATTAACATGGTCGTTATTGGGGTTAAGAATATAACCAGCCTCAAATCTGTATTGATTTAATTTGTAATTTTCAGATTCGCCATGGGTTCTACCCCAAGATGCTGAAAAAGATTTACCTCCTTCTATTCCAACAAAAAACCGCGGAGATATTTGATATGCTACACCAACAGACAATCGTTTGGGCGATACAATTAAAGGAGCGATATCAAGTGAAATTGATGTTTTTCCCGACATTGCTTCTTGTGCCTGAACAAAAAAACTTGAAAGCAGTAGAATAATTACATAGTGTTTTTTCATGTTTATAAATTTTATTCAATAACAATATGCTGTTTTTTTAAAATTTTAACCACCAACCAAGCGAAGATCAGTAAATATACAAAACACATCAACGAAATAATGTACGATGTATGAATACCTAATATATCAGCTACTTTTCCTTGTATAGGTGGAATAATTCCTCCGCCTAAAATCATCATAACTAAAAAAGCCGATCCTTGCGCTGTATATTTCCCTAATCCCATTAAACTTAAGTTATAAATGGCTGGCCACATAATACTACATGCCAATCCACCACATAAAAAGGCATAAATAGCTATGGTACCTGTGGTAGATAATCCTACAATTAAAGCTATAATACCAAAAACACTAAATGCGAATAAGGTTTTTGCAGGTGCGTTTTTTGTAAGAATAATCAAAATAATTTGAATGAAAACACAAACAATAAAAGCATAAAAATGACTCATATCATAAGCCGCCAGAGTATTAGCAGTAAGTATGATTCCGAAAGCGATAATAGGTAGAATAATGGTTAATAACAATTGTTTGTTTTTAGTAAGATTAAAAGCGCTAACAGCTCCTGCCCAACGACCAATCATCATGCTGCCCCAATACATAGAAATATAAGGAGCAATTTCTGATGAAGACAAACCACCAAATTCTGATGATTTTAGCAACTCGCCCAAATTACTGCCAATTCCTACTTCAACACCAACGTACATAAATATTGCTAACATTCCCAAAACCAATTGTGGATATTTCATGGCTCCCCAACCTTCTGGCTGTGCAGATGCTTTTTTGTATGCAAAAAGCAACCCACCTACAATTACTATAAAAGCTAAACTAAGCCAAAGTACTCGGTTATTTTCAAGCGTATTTTTATCAATTATAACTGCTGATTCTCTATAAGTAGCAAATACAAAACTGAAGCAAACAAGTAATAAAACGGTCATTATTAATAATACGTTCAATGCTTTGGGAGCTTTTTCGATAGGATCCGTTGATTTTCCTTCAGGAAGTTTTTTCGAAAAGTAGAATAAAGCTGCTGCTCCTATAAATAATAAACCTACAAAAACATATAGCAATACTACTTTTTCTAAGCTTAACGACTGAATTTGCTCATTACTTACCGCAGCGGTTGTGCCAAACAAAGCAAAAGCAACTATTAAAGGTCCAATGGTAGTTCCTAATGAATTAATTCCTCCACCTAAATTCACTCGACTTGCACCTGTTTTTTCATCGCCTAATAAAATTGCAAACGGATTGGCTGCTGTTTGTTGCAACGAAAACCCCAAAGCAACAGCAAATAAACCTAACAACATACCATAATAAACATTGGCTTCTACCGCTAAAATCATTGCCACCGCACCAACGGTTGAAAACAACAAACCGTAAACGATGCTGCGTTTGTATCCCCAGTGTGTCACCAAATCTTTCCCTTTCACATTACTTGCGGCAAACAATCCTAAAGCACCAATATAGTACGCTGTATAAAACGCAAAATCGATTAACTGTGATTGAAATTGATCTAAATGAAAATAATCCTTACAAAAAGGAATAAAGATATTATTACCCGCTGCAATAAATCCCCAAAAAAAGAAAACAACGATTAAGGTATATAAAGCAGGATAATTGGTTTTTACCGAAGTACTCATACAATTTGATTTTAAATATCAAATATAAAAATTTGCACCAACAACCACCATATTGGAGATAAAAAAGTTATTTTTGTATCAAAGTTTTTATACTTATGAAAAAGATTTTAGGATTATTGGTTTTTTCT
>JAHAYQ010000109.1 GCA_018384465.1 Myroides sp.
TTGGTTATTACATTCCTCCAACCGATGTGCAAGAGTTGCTGTGGGAACCTAATCACGAATATAAAAAAGGACAAGTGATTATTAAGGAAGAAAAGCTGTGGATGGCTAATGAAAGCTTTGTATCAAAAGATGTCTATGACGACGTGCATTGGAACGAATACACCAAACACGATTATGCTGTTTTCAATCCGTACCATACCTGGGTAGAATACATTAATCGTTTATGCGGTGCTTTAGCTGGCTTAGCCTGTTTGGTATTGTTTGTTAAATCATTTGCCTACTGGAAACACAAAAAATCGGTGGTTTTATGGGCGGGTATTGTGTTGTTTTTGCTTGGTTTCAACGCGTGGCTTGGTGCAACGGTAGTATACTCGGTACTTGATCCTACAAAAATTACAACACACATGATTGCTGCATTGTTAAATGTTGCCGCACTCCTTTACCTTATTAGAATAGCAAAGAATGATAAAAAATATGCCTTTAAGTACGATTGGGCTTTTTATGCTTTTTCTTGGGTTGCCTTACTTTTTACGTTAATGCAAATTGGTTTAGGAACGCAAGTACGACAATTTATAGATGAGCAAACCCGTAGCGGTATAACAGATGTAATGGTTTGGTTGCAAAACCCAGACGCTTCGTTTTATATTCACAGAACGTTTTCATTTGTTATTTTCTTTGTGAATTTATACCTCTACTTAAGAAATAAACGACTGAATTTAGCAAACAATAAAATCAATGCAGTAATGTTACTTTTATTGTTAGAGATTTTTACAGGAGTTTTAATGTACTATATTCATTTCCCTTTCGGAACGCAAGCTGCACATTTGGTCTTAGCTGCGCTTATGTTTGGTTTACAATTTGTATTAGTATTAGAAGCTCAGAAAAAACCTGCTTTATAAATTACCTTTTTCTATTACAAAGTATACTGCTTTTAGGTATACTTGTACAGAGGATAAAAAGAAACGCTTTCTTATGAAAGCGTTTCTTTTTTAGTTCCAAATTTTTCTTTTAATACCGAAAAAATGATCGGTAAAACAGAAATAAAAATGATTAACAGTACTACTGTTGAAAAATTATCTTTTATCAGTGGAATATTTCCTAAAAAATAGCCACATAAGGTGATACCAAAGACCCATATAAAGCCCCCACCAATATTATAAGTTAAAAAGGTAGCGTAATTCATGCGCCCTATACCAGCTACAAAAGGAGCTAAAGTGCGTACTATAGGTACAAATCTTGCTATAACAATGGTTTTACTTCCGTATTTTTCGTAAAACTGATGGGTTTTGTCTATATGCTCCATCTTCACGGGTTGCTTTCCAAATAGCTTAAAGTTTACAATGCGCATACCTACTTCTTTACCTATGCTGTAGTTAACCGTATCGCCTAATACCGCAGCAATAAACAACAAAACCATTACCAACCAAACATTTAAGTTTTCCGGAAACTGTGCTGCCAACATGCCTGTTGCAAATAAAAGTGAATCACCAGGTAAAAAAGGCATTACCACCAAACCTGTTTCAACAAAGATGATTAAAAATAAAATAGCGTACACCCATACACCGTAATCTTGTAAAAAAGCCTCTAAATATTGATCTATGTGTAAAATAAAATCGATTAATTCCATGTAAGTATAATTAACATTTCTTCATAAAAAAAAGGCTTACGCCTTTGTTATTCTGTAGGTCCTTCCCACTCGTTCATTCCGCCTACTAAATTATAAGTATTTTCAAAACCTAACTGTTTCATCAACAAACAGGTTTGACCACTACGGTTTCCTGATCGACAATATACATAGTAGTTTTTTGACTTATCTAAGTTTTCTAAAGCGTTTAAAAAATCTTGTCCTTGATAAAAATCGTGATGTTGTGCTCCAGGAATTGCTCCTTCGCTTACCTCATCCTCGGTACGAACATCTAACAAAACGGCATTTTCATCGTTCTGAAAATCATTCCACCATTGTTCTTGCTGTAAATCCATTGTTTTAAGAATTTTTAATTTTGTTCAAATATAAATAAATCATTTAAAAGATATTAATTTAGTGGTTTAAAAAAAAGATAAAATCCATGTCTTCACACCATATTGTGCGCGATGATCAAGAACCTGCTTTAATTATTGCTAACGGCGAAGCTTGTTCAATGAACTTATTACATCAATTATTAGAATGGTCGCCTTTGGTGGTGGTGCTTGATAGTGCTATAGACCGAGTCATAGAATTGGGAATTAAAGTAGATGTATTAATTGGTGATTTTGACAGAAATTTTGATTATAATAGATATAAAGATTTACAGTATCCTATCGAAATTGTTAAAATAGATGATCAGGATTCTTACGATTTAGATAAGGCAATTAATTATTTAATCGGTCGAAAGATACCAGCTGCTAACATCGTATGGGCTACTGGTAAACGTATGGATCATACCTTAACAAATATTACAAATATGGTAAGATACCGTGAAGATATTAAATTGGTAATGCTCGATGATTATTCTAAAATATTCCCTTTGCCTAAGAAATTCACTAAATGGTATCCAGCGCAAACCATCTTATCATTAATCCCAATAGGTATGGTAGAAGGTATTAATACTTCCAATTTAAAGTATGAATTGCTTAATGAAACGTTGATTTTGGGCTTTAAACCAGGTAGCAGCAATGAAGTACTGTCTGATGGCTTGGTTGAGATAGCGTACACAAACGGTCATTTAATCTTGATGGAATCTAATGATTAATGCCTCAGACTTTTCAGGTAAAAAATCACACCATAAAATCGGCAAGTACCAATGCTGCCATCGCTTCTACTATAGGTACGGCACGCGGTAACACACACGCATCGTGTCTGCCTTTTCCTTGTATTACTTCAATTTGTCCGTCAGCGGTCAACATCTCTTGTGGTTGCAATAAGGTAGCTACTGGCTTAAAAGCTACTTCAAAGTAAATATCCATTCCGTTGGTAATTCCACCTTGAATTCCGCCTGAATTATTGGTTTTAGTAGTTCCGTCGGTATAATAGTAATCATTGTGTTGTGAACCAAACATCTTTGTTCCTTCAAAGCCACTTCCTAAACTAAACCCTTTACAAGCATTTATAGAAAGCATTGCTTTGGCTAATTGCGCTTCGATTTTATCAAATACAGGGTCGCCTAATCCTACAGGTACATTTTTTATTACACAAGTAACAATGCCACCTACGGTATCGCCTTTTTTCTTCGTTTCTAAAATAAGTTGTTCCATACGCTCAGCTGTTGCTGCGTCGGGACAGCGTACCGCATTACTTTCTGTGAGAGACAAATCTAATTCGGTATAGTTTTTAGTTACAGCTACATTACCTACCGCCGAAACATAAGCCTGAATTTGGATAGGTTG
>JAHAYQ010000134.1 GCA_018384465.1 Myroides sp.
ACCAACTAACTCACCATTCCTTTCAAACTAACAGCTTGCTTTATTTTGATTTTTTTTGCGTATTTTTGCGCTATGGATTTCCCTTCAAAACTATTAGAAAATGCCGTGAACGAAATGGCTCAATTACCTGGTATAGGCAAGCGTACTGCCTTGCGTTTGGTATTGCATTTATTACGTCAGCCGGTAGAGCAAACCACTGCCCTTACTACTTCTTTAGATTTGTTGCGAAACGAAATTAAATATTGCAAAAGCTGTTTTGCTATTTCGGATACGCATTTATGTGAAATTTGCGAAAAACCATCGCGCGATCATTCCATCATTTGTGTGGTAGAAGATGTACGCGATGTAATGGCGTTGGAAAACACCCAGCTTTACAAAGGAATTTACCATGTTTTAGGCGGAAAGATTTCTCCGATTGATGGTGTTGGTCCTAATCAATTGAATATTTTGCCTTTAATTGAAAAGGTAAAAAACGGTGGCGTTTCCGAAATTATTTTTGCGCTGAGTTCTACTATGGAAGGCGACACGACAAACTTTTATATTTACAAACAAATAAAAGAGTATCCTGTAATTACATCGACCATTGCGCGTGGAATTGCTGTGGGCGACGAACTGCAATATGCCGATGAAGTTACTTTGGGGAGAAGTTTGGTTCACCGTGTTCCGTTTGAAACGAGTTTGAAGGTTTAAACTACTTTTGTTAAACCATTTAAAACGATCGTTCGTTTTTACTGCTACATCTGTATTAGTTTTAAATCAAAGAACTTGTCCGTTTGTGATTTTGGATTCATCTTACGAATTAAAAATGATTTCTTTAAAATATTTGTCATAAATTCACGTTATCATCTTAAACAACTGTAATTTATGCAAAAATTCTATTTAACAATTTGTCTTGCGTTGCTGTTACTTTCATGTTCAAAAAGTGATAAAATAGCTTATGAATCAGCTGTTTCTGTAACTGAAATTGCCCTACCTGAAGAAGAAGTTGTGGTTAATAGCGGGGAACCAACTAATGATCTGGTAAAAGATTCTGAACAAAAAATTATAAAACACGGAACTTTAAAATTTGAATCCGCAGATATGGATGCCACGGCAGATAAAATTTACAAAGCAGTAAATAAATATCAAGCTCAAATTCAAAATGATACAGAAGAAAAAAACTATGATGGTCTTTACAGAAGAATTACCCTAAGAGTTACAAACAATAATTTTGAAAATTTAGTGCGTGAAGTAAGTTCAGGAGTTGGATATTTTGATCAAAAAGAAATATCTTCAGAAGATGTTACAGAACGATACATTGATTTAGAAGCCAGATTAAAAGCTAAAAAAGAATTAGAAAACCGATATTTAGAATTACTTAAAAAAGCAAACAAAATATCAGAGATATTAGAAATTGAAAAAGAAATAAATAACATCCGTGAAGAAATAGAATCGCATCAAGGACAGCTAAACTACCTTCAAAACCGCATTGCAATGAGTACCTTGCAAATACAATTTTATAAAAAAACGGCTGATAGCGGCATTACCCATTCATACGGCTCAAAAATGTGGCATTCCATTAAAAGTGGCTTTGGACTAATATCAAGTTTTTTCTTAGGCGTATTGTATATTTGGCCATTCTTGCTATTATTTGCAGCTATTTTATATTTTGCATTGAGAAAAAGCCGACTAAAAAAGTAATTATAATAAAAAATGTCATTTGAACTTCAAATGACATTTTTTATTTTTAAAAGGATTTTTATAAAATCCGTTCTGAAACATAATCCAATTTTACAGTAGGGTATTTACTTTGTGTCATTTGAATAGAAAATTCAGAATCTGCCAAGAAAACCAATTGTCCCGATTTATCTTTTGCCAAAAACTTTTGTTTTACGCGCTTAAACTCTTTAAACTCTTCGTTTTTTGGATCTTCTGGCCGTACCCAACACGCTTTAAATGCCGGAAAATTTTCATAGGTACATTTAGCACCGTACTCATGCTCTAAACGGTATTGAATAACTTCATACTGTAGGGCGCCAACCGTTCCAATGATTTTGCGTCCGTTTAATTCTAAGGTAAATAATTGCGCTACCCCTTCGTCCATCAATTGATCAATTCCTTTTTCTAATTGCTTAGATTTCATTGGATCTGCATTATTGATATAACGGAAATGTTCGGGCGAAAACGACGGAATACCTCTAAAATTCATGATTTCGCCTTCTGTCAATGTATCGCCAATTTTAAAGTTTCCGGTATCGTGCAAACCAACAATATCGCCGGCGTATGAAATATCTACAATTTCTTTTTTCTCGGCAAAAAACGCATTCGGAGAAGAAAATTTTAAGTTTTTCCCTAAGCGAATGTGAGCATAAGGCTTATTTCGCTCAAAAGTACCCGAGACAATTTTTATAAATGCCAATCGATCTCGGTGTTTTGGATCCATATTAGCGTGAATTTTAAAAACAAAGCCCGAAAATTTTGGCTCATCAGGTTGTACCAATCTCGTATCCGATTCTTTTGCTCGGGGCGATGGCGCAATTTGTATGAAACAATCTAACAACTCGCGAACACCAAAATTGTTTAAAGCCGAACCAAAAAACACAGGCTGTAACTCACCGTTAATATATGCTTCACGATCAAAATCAGGGTACACCTCTTCTACCAATTCTAATTCTTCTCTAAGTTTATCAGCCGCTTTAGCACCCACTAATTTAGTTAAAGACTCGTCTTCTAAAGAGTCTACACGAATTACGTCTTCGATATTCTTTTTACTATCATCAGAAAATAAGTTGATGTTTTTCTCCCAAATATTGTAAATTCCTTTAAAATCATACCCCATACCAATAGGGAACGACAATGGAGTAACCGTTAACTGTAATTTTTGTTCCACCTCATCTAACAAATCAAAGGCATCTTTACCTTCGCGGTCTAATTTGTTAATGAACACAATCATAGGAATATTGCGCATTCTACATACTTCCACCAATTTTTCGGTTTGCTCCTCTACCCCTTTCGCTACGTCAATTACAACAATAACCGAATCAACAGCTGTAAGAGTTCTAAAGGTATCTTCGGCAAAATCTTTATGTCCGGGTGTATCTAAAATATTTATTTTTTTATCTTTATAATTAAAAGCCAACACCGATGTAGCCACCGAAATACCTCTTTGACGTTCAATTTCCATAAAGTCAGAGGTAGCTCCTTTCTTAATTTTATTATTTTTCACTGCCCCTGCTTCTTGAATGGCGCCACCAAATAAAAGCAACTTTTCTGTTAAGGTAGTTTTACCAGCATCGGGATGTGCAATAACTCCAAAGGTTCTTCTGCGTAAAATTTCGTCTTTAAAACTCATTTGTATTGTATTAAGTCTGCAAAAATAGGATTTTATTGTGTGATATTAAAGAGTTAATTTTTTGGCGAAATCATTCTTTCACAAAAAAGTTTAACTTTGTGCAAAACCTTAAACAGTAATGAAGCTATTTAAAAGATCTTTACAACTTTTACTTTTTACTTTATCGTTTCAAACTTTTGCACAACAATCTACTGATGTCTTGGTGACTATTAACGACAGCATTTATCAGGTTGCCGATTTTGAACGACTATACAATAAAAACATCGATATTATTGTAGACGAATCACAAAAAGATGTCGGCAATTATTTTGATTTATACACATTGTACAAACTGCGGTTGCAAAATGCTTATAATTTAAAGTTAGATAAATCTGATAGAATCAATCAAGATATTACGAAATTTCGTACTGAGTTAGCTGAAAAATATTTTATAAACGAAAGCACGCTTAACGCTTTAGTTGAAGAAGCCTTAGA
>JAHAYQ010000159.1 GCA_018384465.1 Myroides sp.
AAAATTGCCATTGCAGCAGTAGCTATTAGTGTAGTTATGATGTTGGTATCGGTGGCTACTGGTTTAGGATTGCAGCAAAAAATACGCGATAAAATTACTTCCTTTAACGGGCATGTAGTGATTTCTAATTTTGACAATAATCAATCTGAAATTACCTTAGAACCTATTTCTACCGATCAACATTTTTATCCTGAATTCACCGATGTGCCCGAAGTTACCGCCGTACATCCATTTGCTACGAAAGCAGGAGTAGTGCGTACTGAAAAATCGTTTGAAGGTATTGTATTTAAAGGCGTTGATGAAAACTATCAATGGAATTACCTACAAGATTATTTAATTGAAGGTAATTTGCCAAAATATGAAGCGGAAGGAATGACTAACGAAGTGCTGATTTCAAGTTATTTAGCAAATAGATTAGAATTAAAAGTAGGAGAGAAGTTGCCGACTTATTTTTTAAGAAATCAAGAAGTTGAAGTGCCTAATGTGAGGTCGTTTACTATTGTGGGTATATACGATTCGGGCTTTCCACAATTTGATGAGATTTTTGTTTTAGGTGATTTAAAACACGTGCAGCGACTAAATCGTTGGGAAACTGATAAAGTAGGTGGTTTTGAAGTGTTTGTGAATGATTTTTCTAAAATTGATCAAATAGCCGATAAAATTTACAGTCATATTCCATCTACCTTAAATAGCGAGCCCATTACTACTAAATATTTTAATATTTTTGATTGGTTGCAATTGTTTGACTTTAACATCTACATCATCGTAGGTATGGTTTTTTTAGTTGCAATGATCAACGTTATTGTGGCACTTTTAGTATTGATTTTAGAGCGCACGCAAATGATTGGTGTATTAAAAGCTTTGGGAACTTCTAATTGGACTATTAGAAAAATATTTGTTTACAATGCCACTTACATCGTGTTAGTGGGCTTAATAATTGGTAATGTAGTGGGGATTGGTTTGCTTTTATTGCAACAATATTTTGGTATTATAACATTAGATCCTGCACAATATTACGTAAAAGAAGCACCGGTTTATTTGTCGGTAGGTTACATCCTTTTAATAAATGCTTTAATGATTGTAATGAGTTATCTAATAATGTTAATACCTTCGTATTTAACTACTCAAATCACTCCGGTAAAATCATTGAAATTTCAGTAAGTTTATTGCCAACTGCTATATAAAACATAATTGTTACTGATGCGGTCAATCTCTCCTGCAAAATCCGACGCATTCAATTCTTTTACTCTTTTTGCAGGTACACCAGCATAGATACCGTTAGATAAAAGTTGCATGTTTTGGGTAACAACGGCTCCAGCAGCAATTATAACATTACTGTGTACTTCACAATTGTCCATAATGATAGCACCCATGCCTACCAAAACATTATCGTGAATAGTACAGCCATGCACAATAGCCTTATGACCAATTGAAACATTGTTGCCAATTATTGTAGGATGCTTTTGATAGGTACAATGAATAACTGCCCCGTCTTGCACGTTTACTTTATTACCCATTTTAATGTAATGTACATCGCCACGTATTACAGCATTGTACCATACGCTGCATTGTTCACCCATTTCTACATCGCCTACAATGGTTGCATTTTCTGCAATAAAACAATTGGTGGAATACTTTGGAGATTTTCCGTTTATAGGTTTAATTAATGCCATAATTTGTTATAAAAAATCCCGATAAATATCGGGATAAATTTTTAATATTAAAAGTTAACTGACGGACAGTCGCACTTGTAATTACTTTCTTTACATAAGAAGTTGAAACCTAAGGTTAATTGATGAAACCCACCTTTAGCAAACTGTACTTCTCCAAATTGGTGTGAGTATGTATAACCTACCATCAAGTTTTTGAACTTTACTCCTAAAATTGGAGAAACTGAATGATAGCCTTGTTTTTTTACATCACTGTATTGATCTTGCATATATTCAGCTCCTTCAAACATCGTACGGTACGAAACACCTGCGAAAAATTGTCCATTAGAAAATTCTTTGTACATTTTTAAGTTGATGTCTAACATTTTTTCTTGAATTTCTTCTGTGTATTGGAATAATACAGAAGGTTCCCAAGAAAAACCTTGACTGCGGTAGTTTCTGTAGCCTCTATCTTTTGAGAAAACATATCCTGCCGAAACGATATATTTGCGCAAGTTGTCGCTTTCTATATCCGAATAAATTTCACGATCGGTAGTTACTAAATTTTTAACAGTTGCATGTGCGTAAAAATCTAAAAAATGGTAAGATACACCTGCATCAACATTAAAGTAGTTGTATTTTAACTCACTTCCATTAACAGAGGGGTCAAAGTCGTATCCCCAATCAGATTGATCTAAGTGTGAATTAACCATCCCTGCGCTAACACCAAATGATAATTTGTTTAAATCGTAATCGCTTCGTGAGAAAGTAATGTGGTGTGCATAAGAAATTTTAGCTCCAACTTGTTTGTGGTAACCATTTCTATCATTAAAAGCAATTAATCCAACCCCAGATCTCTCAGAAAGCGAAGTGTTAAAACTTGCTGTTTGCAAAGCAGGGGCGTCTTTTTCACCAAACCATTGTTGGCGAGCTGTTAAGCGAACCTTTGCGCAGTTAGCTATACCTGCCATTGAAGGGTGGATTAAATAATAGTTATCTGTTAAATAATCTTGATACACCGAAACTCCTTCTTGTGCATTACTTATTTGTGAAACAAATAATGAAGATATAACAACTAATAAAGATTTAGTA
>JAHAYQ010000164.1 GCA_018384465.1 Myroides sp.
CCGGCAACAATCACTGCGGCGTAAGGTTTTCCGTTTCGGTATCCAAAATCACCTAATTTATTAACAAATTTCCCTTGATCTCTATACATAAATTCGTTCATAGGTTTATCTGCCAACGACAATAATGCCGTTCCTCCCAAGGTAACACCAAAAGTCAACAGATCATTTTTCTGCCAACGTACAGGAGAAGTCAGCGTATAAGCAAATGCATCTGCTATCCGTACAATATCAGGGGTTTTACGAAGCTCATCTTTAACTTCTGTTTCTATAAACAAGGTATCAGTTTGCCCATTAACATCGATCCAAAAAACAAAAAAAAGGAAAGCAAAAACGATAGGTGTTTTCATATCAAACAAACGGTAAAAAGCAAAAATACAATTTTTATAAGGCATGTATTAAGAATGTAGTTAAAAACAATTCAAATAGATGTTAAATTAAGATACTCAACAACTGCGTGAGTACACATTGCTCTGTCCTTTATAAGTTTAGCAAATTGTTAATAAATAAGATTTTCTAAACTCGTAAAATATTGTAATTTTACGGTTTAAAATCAAATCATAGAAATGGGTAAAATTATAGCAGTTGCCAATCAGAAAGGTGGTGTAGGAAAAACTACAACCTCTGTTAATCTTGCCGCTTCGCTAGGTGCTTTAGAAAAAAAGGTTTTACTGATCGATGCCGATCCGCAAGCAAATGCTACTTCTGGTTTAGGAATTGATGTAGAAGCGGTTGAAGCTGGTACCTACCAAATTTTAGAACACACAGCTACGCCTCAGGAAGCCGCTTTGGAATGCAGTGCGCCCAACGTGGATTTGATTCCGGCTCATATCGACTTAGTTGCTATTGAAATTGAGTTGGTTGATAAGGAAAATAGAGAGTATATGCTGAAACAAGCATTGGCTTCAATTAAAGATCAGTACGATTATATCATTATAGATTGCGCTCCGTCGTTAGGTTTATTAACTTTAAATGCTTTAACGGCTGCCGATTCGGTTGTGATTCCTATTCAATGCGAATATTTTGCTTTAGAAGGATTGGGCAAATTGCTGAATACTATTAAAAGTGTTCAAAAGATTCACAACCCAAATTTAGATATCGAAGGATTGTTACTTACAATGTACGATTCGCGCTTGCGTTTATCAAACCAAGTGGTTGATGAAGTTCAAAAGCACTTTAACGATATGGTTTTTGATACCATTATTCAACGAAACGTAAAGTTAAGCGAAGCACCTTCATTTGGCGAAAGCATTATTAATTACGATGCAGCTAGTAAGGGTGCAAGTAATTATTTAAGCTTAGCACAAGAAATCATTCAGAAAAACAGCAACATTTAGAAATGGCAAAAGCAGTTAAAAAACAAGCATTAGGACGTGGATTGTCGGCTCTTTTAAAAGATCCTGCAAACGATATAAAATCAGTTGAAGATACAAATGCTGACAAGGTTGTAGGTAATATTATTGAATTAGAACTAGAAACCATCAAAGTAAACCCTTTTCAACCAAGAACAAATTTTAACGAAGAGGCTTTAAAAGAATTGGCAACATCTATTCAGCAATTAGGTGTTATACAACCCATTACAGTTCGTAAAATTGATTTCAATCAATACGAATTAATTTCTGGTGAACGCCGTTTGCGCGCTTCTAAATTAGCTGGTCTTAAAACTGTTCCCGCTTATATCCGTATTGCGAATGATAACGACTCGTTAGTTATGGCTTTGGTTGAAAATATTCAACGCCATGACTTGGATCCTATCGAAATTGCCATGTCTTACCAACGATTAATCGACGAAATTCAGCTAACGCAGGAACAAATGAGCGAGCGTGTGGGAAAAAAACGATCAACCATTACTAACTATCTACGTTTGTTGCGATTAGATCCTATTATTCAAAGTGGAATTCGCGATGGTTTTATCTCTATGGGACACGGTAGAGCAATTATAAACATTGAAGATTTAGATGTTCAAACCGATATTTACCATAAAATCATTAAAGAAAATTTATCGGTGCGCGAAACCGAAGCTTTGGTAAAAGATTATCATGAAGGTTTGCTGAACCAAAACGCAGCTGTAGCCAAAAAGAAAATGACGTATACCGTATCGAATACGCAACAAAAGGTATTTACCGATTTTTTTGGAGCTAAAGTTGATGTGAAAATTTCTGCGAATGGTAAAGGAAAAATCAACATTCCATTTCATTCTGCCGAAGATTTAGAGCGTATCATTAAACTTTTAGGAAAATAGTGTGTTCTAAATTCTACATATTAGGATTTCTATGTTGCTTTGCAGCCTCATACGCACAAACCGACTCTTTAAAGATGGTAACACCTACCTCTTTTGAGCAGTACAACCGGGCAATAGATCCGTTGTCACCCTCAAAAGCAGCCTTTTATTCTGCAGTTATCCCGGGTTTAGGTCAGCTATATAATAAAAGCTATTTGAAAATTCCTTTGGTTTATGGCGGAATGGGAACCAGTCTTTACTTTTATATTGACAATCAAAAAAAGTACAACCGTGCCCGCGATGAATATAAGTTGCGATTAAGAGGAATCGATCAAACCGATAATCCAAAAGTAGGTCGCTACACAAAAGAACAATTAATCTCGGTACAAAAAACAGCACAACGCAACCGCGATTTATCGCTTTTTATTACTATAGGTATTTACATTTTAAACATTGTTGATGCTAACGTAGATGCACACTTACAACAGTTTAACGTAGATGAAGATTTAAGTTTTAAACCTACTTTGGAATATAACCCGGTGTTGCATCAAAATCATTTGAATTTTAATTTAAGCTACAGATTTTAATTAATTCGACTGTACTAAAAAACAGTCTTGAAAAAGAAATATATGAAGATAGCATTGTTAGGCTACGGTAAAATGGGCAAAGAAATTGAAAAAATTGCATTAGAACGTGGACATGAAATTGTTCTAAAAAAAACCGAGGAAAACGATTATAAAGGTTTAGAACATGCACACGTTGCCATAGATTTCAGTATTCCTACTGCTGCCGTACAAAATATTACTGCTTGCTTAAACCACAACGTGCCCGTAGTATCTGGCACTACTGGCTGGATGAATGATTACGACAACATGGTAACTTTATGTAAAGAGAAAAACGGAGCTTTCTTGTATGGATCTAATTTCAGCGTAGGTGTAAATTTATTTTTTGAATTGAATTCGTACTTGGCAAAATTGATGTCGAAAGTTAAAGAATACAACGTATCAATGGAAGAAATTCATCATACACAAAAGTTAGATGCACCCAGCGGAACGGCTATTTCACTTGCTAAAGACATTATTTCCGAAACCGATTATACGGGTTATACCTTGGAAAATCCTTCTGAAAATGAAATTTTAATTGATGCCAAACGCATTAATGAAGTACCTGGTACACACAGCGTTTTCTATAAATCTGCTGTAGATGAAATAGAAATAAAACACACCGCTTTTTCTCGCCAAGGTTTTGCCTTAGGTGCCGTAGTTGCTGCCGAATGGATTATAGGTAAAAAAGGTGTTTTCGGTATGAAAGATGTTTTGAATTTACATTCTGTTTAGATCTCGACTTGTCACTCTGAACAAAGTGAAGAGTCTATGGAGATTCCTCGTTCCTCGGAATGACAACAAAATAACAAATAACAAAATCTTAAGACCTCTTGTAGGATAATTAGTCAAAAAAAATTACATTCGTTAAAAAATTATAGTTATGACTCTTACTCAATGGTTCCTTTTCTTTATCATAGTACAAGTTATCCACTTTTTGGGAACATGGAAATTGTACATTAAAGCAGGAAGAAAAGCTTGGGAAGCCGCAGTGCCGGTGTACAATGCAGTAGTTTTAATGCAAATTATTAATCGTCCTAAATGGTGGGTTATTTTGCTTTTTATCCCTATTGTAAACTTAATCATGTTTCCTGTTGTTTGGGTTGAAACATTAAGAAGTTTTGGCAAAAACACTACTACCGATACCGTTTTAGGCGTTGTAACATTAGGTTTCTATATTTACTATATCAACTACTTTGAAGAGGTAAAATATGTAGAAAACCGAAGCCTTAAACCAAAAACCGAAGCTGGTGAAACGGTAAGCTCCATATTATTTGCAGTTGTTGTAGCTACCATCATTCATACCTTTTTTATACAGCCGTTTACCATTCCGACTTCGTC
>JAHAYQ010000167.1 GCA_018384465.1 Myroides sp.
TTTTCTGATGAAAAAACAATCAGAAAGGCTTACCGAACACTTTCTAAAAAATACCACCCCGATGTTAATAGTGATCCTTTTGCAACCGAATATTTTTTAAAGGTACAAGAAGCCTATAATTTTTTGATGGATACCAACAAAAGATTGTTGTTGCATCAGTTTTTACAGTCAAACCCCAATCCAAAAAGGCAAACAGCTCGATCATCAAATTATCAACAGCCGAATAATAATAATCAACCAAAAAGCGAAACATCTTTTCAAACATCTTCAAAAGAAATAAAACCCTTTATTCATTTTTTTTCTGCTGATAAAAAAGTATTTAGGGTAAATGATAGAATATTATTGCAATGGAATGTTAGTCAATGTAAATCGGTGATGATAAATTTTATTGGAAATGTTCCCTTTGCCGGTACGCATTATCTACATGTGGATCATTTTACAGAAACCATAGAAGTACTAATGACCGTTATTGGTTTAGATGATAAAATATATAAATACCGAATTCTATTAAAGTACGACCAAAGCAATAGGGCAGAGGTAGAAATGCAACGAATGAAGGTACAATATCCTGATTTGGATCAAGTACATTTTTTAAAAGAAGGTTTTTTTGGAATGAACGCCAGATTAGGATCTAATGAATTTAAAAACCGAATGATAGCATTAGGAATATTGTTTTTAATGTTATTCATCACGCTCATTTCATTGCAGGGCAACTTTTTTGTGTTGGTATTGATGCTACCTATTTTGTGGCTACTTTTTAGTCAATGCTACAAACGTTTACACGATACCAAAAAATATAAAAACGACGTGCATTTGCTGTTTTTTCCTATTTATAACCTATTTATTATCTATGAACTATTTAAACTGCCAAGTGAATCACAAACCAATCAATTTGGGTTAGTACCCAAACAAGAAAAAAAGACATTTAAAAGTTGGATACAGTCGGTTGTAAAAGAAGCAGAGCTTTGGCAAAAATTATCTTTTGGAAGCTTTGTTTTACTATTGATGGCTTTAGCTTTTAAATCTATTCGTAGTTATGATGAAGTTACCGTAGATTTAACATCGTACTTCGTAGAATCAGATCGACCACAAAGGAACGGATCGATTAATAAAAAATATTTTGTGGTTTTTAACGATGCTTTTTCAGTGGAAGTTAAAGAAAATGATTTTGATCAAATTATTCAAAAGAAAAAATACGATACCTATAAATTAGGCTTAAACAATAAAAAAGGATTGGAATATATTCATTTAATCGATTCAAAAAATAACGAAGTTAATCAAGTAAATTTTGGTGTATTGCAAAGAAACAATCCGTTGTTATTATTTATTGCTATGTTGTTTTTAAGTCATATTTACGTTTCACAGAACCTTACAGCACCAGCAGAAAAGGGCTTTGCCAAAGGTTATATGATTTTTTGTATGATGATTTATTTTATAGCTGTTTTTAGTATTATTTTTTAATGCTATTCTACTGTAACTTGTACGGGTTGTTTCTTTTTAAGCGGGATAAGGTAACTAATGCTATAACCAAAACCTATACCAATGTTTCCGCTATATTTTCTTTCAAAACCAGGATAGTATAAATTTTCAAATCCTTCGGGTTGTTTTTGATAGAATAAACCTTTTACACGTACGTTCATTCCTAAATAAACATTGGTTACAATTTCAGTTTTTAAACCCACTATTAGCTCTAACCAATGAGCCGTTAAACCTGTTGAGTGTAGCTCGGGATATTGCATTTCTTCATCAAAATAAGCATTACCAGTATTTACTCTATAACTATGAAGTGTTTGATCGTGTAAACTGATTCCGTATCGCCCGCCAACGTAAATTAAATTGTTCATATCTAACCAATTTTGGTGGAAATTTTTCTCGGCACCTATTTTTAAAAACATTCCACTGGTAGTATATGAAAGTTGATCGTCTTGTACAAAACGGTTTTCGTATCCGGCTTCTGCAGCTAAATACCATTTTTTATTATATCTGTAATCGGCTGAGATTTCGAACCCTTTATAATCTTTATCCCAAAAGTTTCGCGAAGCTTTAATAAGATCTGTGCCAATACGTAAGCCATACACTTCAGGATAAACGTTAGGTTGTTGTTGTTGAGCGACCGATGAGAAAAATCCTACGAAAAAAGTACTAATAGTATAAATGAATGTGCGCATGTTCGTTGGTTGTAAGTTCGTTAGTGGCTCTGTAAATACTTTGAATCCATGAATTTCCGGTAGTATTAGGAACACGTACGGTACTAAAATCGTGAAATATGGTTTTATAACCACAAGCTTTAGATACATATAAGGCTTCGGGCGTATAATTAAATCGCAATTCGTCTGCCTTGTGAATGGTATCATTCGTTGGGGTTAATTCGTACAAACGCAATTTCCAACTGGTTTCGTTTGTGTTGATTTGTAATGGGAGTTCGATTTTTGTACTGTTTTTGAAAAATAAAGTATCGTTAAATCCGTTGGCAATAGCAGCAATTTTTACAGCTCGTTTAGGTGTTTCAGATTCTAATCTGTCGTACAATTCAATAACTACGTTGGGTGTAACAAATTCGTTACCCGCACAGATATCGTCTTTTTCACATGCCGATAGTAATACACAGCCAAAGGCCAAAAGCCAAACTTTTTTCATACTATTTTTTATAAGTTGTAAAAGTACAAAATCATTTATAAAAAGAATAGCAACTTTTAAAAGTTGCTATTCTAAGTTTATCTTTTTTCTAACAATACCACATTTTCTACGTGATGTGTTTGAGGGAACATATCAACCGGACGCACCCGAACTACTTGATACATTTCGTCCATTAATGCCAAATCTCGTGCTTGGGTAGCCGAATTACAACTCACATAAACCACTCGTTTTGGAGCAATTTTTAATATTTGTGCTACTACATCTTTGTGCATTCCATCGCGTGGCGGATCAGTTATAATAACATCGGGCTGACCGTTTTGAGCAATAAAATCGTCATTAAATACGTTTTTCATATCACCTACAAAAAACTCGCAATTTGTAATTTTGTTACGTTCTGCGTTTAATTTAGCATCGGCAATTGCTTCAGGAACTGCTTCTACACCTATTACTTTTTTCGCTTCTTTAGATACAAATTGTGCAATGGTTCCAGTTCCGGTATAAAGGTCGTAGACCAATTCTTCTCCTGTAAGACCGGCAAATTCACGGGTAATTTTATAAAGTTCGTAAGCTTGTTCTGAATTAGTTTGGTAAAATGATTTAGCGTTTATACTGAATTGCAAGCCTTCCATTTCTTCTAAAATATAATCTCTACCGTGAAAACAAACTACGTTTTGATCGTAAATCGTATCATTTGGTTTGCCATTGATAACGTATTGCAACGAAGTAATTTCCGGAAAACGATCTTTTAAAAAGTTTAAAAGCAATTCGCGTTTTTTCACATCTTCTTTAAAAAATTGAATCAAGACCATAATTTCTCCGGTAGATGCAGTACGAATCATCAATGTACGCAAAAAGCCAGTATGTTCGCGTGGGTTATAAAATGCTAACCCATTTTCGTTCGCAAATGCTCTAATTTCATTTCTAATTTGATTTGATGGATCTTGTTGAAGATGACATTTTTGAATGTCTAAAATTTTATCCCACATTTTAGGAATATGGAAACCCAAGGCATTCTCTTTACCCAATTCTTCGCCCGACTTAATTTCATCATCAGTTAACCAACGCGCGTTAGAGAAAGAAAACTCCATTTTATTGCGGTAGAAAAATTGTTCTTTCGACCCTAAAATAGGTTCAAATTCTGGAAGATCAATCTTACCAATTCTCTTTAAATTGTTTTCAACCTCTTGGTGTTTGTACCCTAACTGAAATTGATAATCCATATTTTGCCATTTACATCCACCGCAAGCTCCAAAGTGCGCGCACACAGGTTCAACTCGTTTATCTGATAGTTTATGAAAATTCACGGCCTTACCTTCGTAATATGCTTTCCTTTTTTTAAAGGTTTGAACATCTACAATATCACCAGGAACTACATTAGGTATAAAAATAACTTTTCCATCAGCAGCTTTTGCTACCGATACGCCTTTTGCGCCTGCATCAAGGACTTCTACGT
>JAHAYQ010000173.1 GCA_018384465.1 Myroides sp.
GCTCCATTTTTTTTATGATTGTTAGTCTATTTTGTGACGTTTTCTATCGTTTTCGTTCAAATAGATTTTACGTAAACGCAACGATTTTGGTGTTACTTCTACATATTCGTCTTTTTGAATGTACTCCAATGCTTCTTCTAAAGAAAATTTGATTGCAGGAATAATTCTTGCTTTATCATCAGCTCCAGAAGAACGTACGTTAGATAATTTTTTCGTTTTAGTAACGTTAACTGTCATATCATCTGAACGCGTGTTTTCACCGATCACTTGTCCTTCGTAGATATCCTCATTTGGATCAACAAAAAACTTACCACGATCTTGGAGCTTATCAATAGAATAAGGAATTGCTTTACCATTTTCCATAGAAATCAATGAACCGTTGTTACGTCCAGCAATTTCACCTTTATACGGTTGGTATTCTATAAAACGGTGCGACATGATTGCTTCTCCGGCTGTAGCTGTTAACAATTGATTTCTTAAACCAATAATTCCACGAGATGGAATTTGGAAAACGATAATCATACGCTCACCACGAGGTTCCATTGAAAGCATTTCGCCTTTGCGTAGCGTTACAAACTCTACCGCACGACCTGATAAGTTTTCTGGGATATCAATCGTTAATTCTTCAATTGGTTCGCATTTAACTCCGTCGATTTCCTTAATGATAACCTGCGGTTGACCAATTTGCAATTCATATCCTTCTCTACGCATTGTTTCAATTAACACAGATAAATGCAATACTCCACGACCAAAAACCATGAATTTATCAGCAGAATCTGTTTCGTTAACGCGCAAAGCTAAATTTTTCTCCAACTCTTTTGTTAAACGGTCTTTAATGTGGCGTGATGTTACATATTTACCTTCTTTTCCAAAGAAGGGTGAATCGTTAATAGTAAACAACATACTCATAGTAGGCTCATCAATTTGGATGGTTTTTAATCCTTCTGGATTTTCGTAATCAGCGATACAGTCACCAATTTCAAAACCTTCAATTCCTACAACCGCACAAATATCACCGGCTTTAACCTCTTGTACTTTTTTACGACCTAAACCTTCAAAAGTATATAATTCTTTAATTCTTGATTTTACAACGCCACCTTCACGTTTAATCAACGAAATATTCATTCCTTCACGTAGCGTACCTCTGTGTAAACGACCAATAGCGATACGACCTGTAAAAGAAGAGAAATCTAAAGAAGTGATCAACATTTGTGGAGTTCCTTCTTTTTCTTCAGCAGCCGGAATGTGGTCAATAACCATTTCTAACAAGTCTTCCATAGAGTCGGTTGGTTGTTTCCAATCGGTGCTCATCCAATTGTTTTTTGCAGAACCATACACAGCTGGGAAATCTAATTGCCATTCTTCGGCACCTAATTCAAACATTAAGTCGAATACTTTTTCGTGCACTTCATCAGGTGTACAGTTTTCCTTATCAACTTTATTGATAACTACACATGGTTTTAAGCCTAATTCGATGGCTTTTTGAAGTACAAAACGAGTTTGTGGCATTGGTCCTTCAAAGGCATCAACAATAAGTAAAACACCATCTGCCATGTTTAAAACACGTTCAACTTCTCCTCCAAAATCCGCGTGTCCTGGGGTATCAATAATGTTAATTTTGGTTCCTTTGTATTGTACCGATACGTTTTTAGAAACAATGGTAATTCCACGTTCGCGTTCAATATCGTTATTATCTAAAATTAAATCGCCTGTATTTTCGCTTTCTCTGAACAGTTGACAGTGGTACATAATTTTGTCAACCATCGTAGTTTTACCGTGGTCAACGTGTGCAATAATTGCAATGTTTCTAATTTGACTCATAAAAAAGATTCTTATATGTTGTGGTTTGTTGCTTAACCACAAAAAGCTCTCGGGTAAGGAGAGCTTTGTGTTATTATTTTAACCTAATGCGCTAACTATGCTAATGCGTTAACGTGCTTAGTTAATTTAGATTTTAAGTTAGCTGCTTTGTTAGCGTGAATGATATTTTTCTTAGCTAATTTATCAATCATAGAAGTAACAACTACTAATTTTTCAGCTGCTTCAGATTTGTTATCAACTAAACGTAAAGCTTTAATTGCGTTACGAGTTGTTTTGTGTTGATATCTGTTTAACACTCTTTTCTTTTCGTTGCTTCTGATTCTTTTTAAAGCTGACTTGTGATTTGCCATTTTACTCTTTTTTTAATTGTAATAATTATTATAAAACTTTTAGTTAAAAAAGAAAAACCTCCCATAATTATTTAAATAATTACTTTGGTTTTAACTAATAAAACAATGATTGAGACACTAACCATTATTTTATAAAACTAATTTACAACTAATTGTAGTCCGTAGGGGAATCGAACCCCTGTTACCAGGATGAAAACCTGGCGTCCTAACCCCTAGACGAACGGACCATTATTCTTAATTGCGGTTGCAAAAGTAGATATATTTTCTGTAACTCGCAAATTATTTTATATGTTTTTAAAGAACGTTTTTTTTATTGACGCAACAAACAATTGTTTCTTGACTATTGATTTGATTGCGTGTGCAAATATCTACATATTTTTTGAAATTGCAAATGAAATTTTCAACCTTCGTTATATTTTTTTAGTATAAATATTAAGTGTTTACTGTAAATGAACTACCTAGTGCCTGTAATCTAGATGCTTTGATAAGAAAACTCCAATTAAGTTTTAGAACTTCATTGGAGTTTTTTTATCAATTAACTGTACATAATTAATCTAAACGTTCAATTTTAGCACCTAAAGCTTTTAAGCGTACATCTATATCTTCATAACCTCGATCTATTTGATCAATATTTTGAATAATGCTTTCTCCTTTTGCAGATAAAGCTGCAATTAACAGCGAAATACCAGCGCGAATATCTGGCGATGACATTTTAGTAGCTTTTAATTGCGATTTGAAATCGTGACCGATGATAACTGCCCGGTGTGGATCGCACAAAATAATTTTAGCGCCCATGTCAATTAATTTATCGACAAAAAACAAGCGCGATTCAAACATTTTTTGATGAATCAATACTTCGCCTCGTGCTTGTGTTGCCACAACTAGAAAAATACTTAGTAAATCGGGGGTTAATCCTGGCCAGGGTGCATCGGCAATAGTTAAGATAGATCCGTCTATATCTCCTTTAATTTCATATCCATTGGTATGTGCTGGTATATAAATATCATCGTTTACCTTTTCTATAGTAATTCCCAATTTTCTGAAAGCTGTTGGTATTACACCTAAATTTTCCCAGCTTACATTTTTTATGGTAACCTCGCTTCGTGTCATGGCTGCCAATCCAATCCACGAACCAATTTCTATCATATCGGGTAGAATTCTATGCTCACAGCCTCCTAATTTTTCAACTCCTTCAATAGTTAATAGGTTAGAACCCACGCCCGAAATTTTGGCTCCCATTGCATTAAGCATTTTACACAATTGTTGTAAATATGGTTCGCAAGCCGCATTGTAAATAGTGGTGATGCCCTTGGCTAAAACTGCCGCCATTAAAATATTTGCTGTTCCTGTTACCGAAGCTTCATCTAACAACATATATTTTCCGGTTAATCCGTTTGGTGCTTCTACGCCGTAAAAATACTCCTCGCGATTATATCTAAAGGTGGCTCCTAAATTTATAAAACCTTCAAAATGCGTATCTAATCTGCGTCGACCAATTTTATCTCCTCCTGGTTTTGGGATGTATCCTTTACCAAACCGAGCTAACAAAGGCCCCACAATCATGATAGAGCCGCGTAGCGCTTTACCTTCTTCACGAAACCTTTCTGACTCTAAATAACTTAAATCAATTGTATCGGCTTGAAATTGGTAGGTATTCCTATCTATTTTTTCAATTTTTACTCCTAAATTTCCTAACAAACAAATAAGCTTGTTAACATCAATGATATCAGGAATATTTGAAATAGTGATTTTTTCGTTGGTTAGCAAAACGGCACACAAAATTTGTAGCGCTTCATTTTTTGCACCTTGTGGTTGTACTTCACCATTTAAAGTGTATCCGCCCTCTATTTTAAATGTTCCCATTAATTTGAATTTCTATTTGTGTTTTTTGACGAATTGTTATTATTCGTGTTTGTTTTTTTTACATAACGATTTGCAGGCGCATTATTTTGTTTATTGTTTTGGTAATTGCGCTGTTGATTGTTATTAGAAGTGTTTTGACCACTTCGGTTTTGATAATTTGTATTTCGGTTTGTAGGATTATTTGATGTATTACGATGTTGATATGCCGATCTGCTACTTGGTTTGTTAAGGTTTACTGCGTTATTATGATCATCAAAACCATTGGTTAAGTCAATTTGCCCACCTGAAAGCTCTTTTAAATGATGAAATATGACACCATCTTCAACCGATTCGTTATTCCAATTAACGTAACTTTTTTTCATGTGATTGGCAATAACCATAATTAATGCTTCTTTGCGTTCACCTTCTTCCCAAGTTATTGCTTCATTAATCATATCTACAATATGAGAGCCGTAATAACGGTATTTATGGTTGTTTGTTGGGTAATCAATTAAAATAGGCGCATTAAAATTAGTCACCGCTTTAGGTTTTTCATAGGGTGAATCAACATCTAATTCAAAACGCGACATTTTAAACAACTGATCCCAAAGTTTGTGTTGAAAATCTAATACATCACGCAAATGGGGGTTAATAGTTCCCATAATATCTATTGCTGCACGTGCTGCTTTATTGCGTTCTTCACGATCTTCTATTAATACAACTTGATCGATTAATTTTTGTAAATGTCGTCCGTATTCTGGTAACACTAAATCTTTTCGATCTGTATTGTATTCTAAACTTTGTATTGCTTCTGTTGGATTAAACTTCATAAATAAATTATAGGGAAATAATCCCTTCTACGGTTGAAACTTCTTTATATTTCTCAATAATAGCGTCGGCACTTGGCATGATAACGTTTATTGAAACACTGGAATACTTTCCATTTTTCGACTTATTTTTCTTAATAACTGCACCTAAGTTATTAAACGTTTTTTCAATAAACGCAATCTTTTCTTCATCTGAAGGAACTATAAATTTATACAGATACTCTGCAGGCCATTTTTCGTTAGCTTTTTCTAATTCCCCTTTTAAACGTGTGTAAAATTCTTCGGTTTTCTCTCCCATAATTTAAAAAAATTAGTACAAATATACGCTACAATCCTATAAATATACTAATTATGGTTGTTAAATCACTGTTTCTTTTAATTATTATATTTAATTTTGTGCTTTGAATTTTTAAGGTGGAAAAAAAAATTATTTTACTTATAGGCGGTCCTGGATCTGGAAAGACAACAGCTTTGAATGAATTGTGCAAAAAAGGATATACTTGTTACCCTGAAATTTCGCGCGAAGTAACAATAGAAGCTCAAAAATCGGGTATTGACCAATTATTTTTAAAAGAGCCTTTGCTTTTTAGCGAGCTGCTTTTAAAAGGAAGAATAAACCAGTTTACCAATGCATTAAAAGAATCTGCAGAGTTGGTGTTTATTGATAGAGGTATCCCAGATGTTTTAGCATATATGCACTATATTGGTGACGCTTATCCGCCTGTTTTTGACGAAGCATGCCAAAATCATACATATACAAAAGTGTTTATTTTCCCACCTTGGGAAGAAATCTACGTGAGTGACAGTGAACGTTACGAAAATTTTGAACAAGCTAAACTTATTCATAATCACTTAGTTGAAACTTACAGCAAGTATGGTTACCATTTAATAGAAGTGCCAAAAGCAGATTTAAATTCAAGAGTCTCTTTTATATTGAATAATTTATAATTTTTCTTTATTTTTAAAGAAAAAACAACGCCTTTGTTTGAAGCGGTACACATTTTAAAAAAATATTGGGGTTATGAAAATTTCAGACCCCAGCAAGAACAAATCATAAATTCTGTGATTCAAGGTTTTGATACGCTTGCTTTGCTGCCTACGGGCGGCGGGAAAAGTTTGTGTTTCCAAGTTCCAGCCTTAATGAATGAGGGGATTTGTTTGGTAATATCTCCTTTAATTGCATTGATTCAAGATCAAATCAATCGGTTAAAAGAATTGAATATTAAAGCTTTATCTATTTCGGGTAATCTTACAACTGATGAAATATCCACCTTGCTTGATAATGCTTTGTACGGCAATTATAAATTTTTATATATCGCACCCGAACGTTTAAAAAACGAATGGATTTTAAGTAGAATCATTCAGTTGCCTATTAACTTAGTTGCTGTTGACGAAGCACATTGTATATCCCAATGGGGACACGATTTTCGTCCGGCATATTTAGAAATCGGTCAATTAAAAGAATGGTTACCTACCGTGCCATTTATTGCTTTAACGGCTTCAGCTAACCAAAGAGTACAAGACGATATTGTAAACAATCTTCAATTAAAAAATCCTGAAATATTTAAAAAATCCTTTTTACGAGATGAGTTAAGTTACGGAGTGTATTTGCAAGAAAATTCTGCAGAATTGCTATTACAAATTCTACGGAAAAATCCATCGCCAGCAATTATCTATGTAAAAAGTAGAAAAGCCACGGTTGAAGTAGCTGAAAATTTAAAATCGTACGGTATTTCTGCGGATTTTTTTCACGGCGGTTTAGATTTTAAATCAAAAAAAAGCAAATTAAATCAATGGCTCGAAGAAAGTACGTTGGTTATGGTAGCTACAAATGCTTTTGGAATGGGTATTGACAAACCCAATGTACGAAATGTAATTCATCTTCATATTCCTGAAAATTTGGAAAGCTATTATCAAGAAGCAGGAAGAGCCGGACGTGACGGACAACAATCTTTTGCTACCATGTTACTTAATCAACACAGTATTAACGAAGCAGAAAATTTCCAAGAACAAAACCATCTAGAAGTTGATTTTGTTAAACTCATTTTTAAACGTTTTGTTAATCATTTTCAAATTGCTTATGGTGAAGGATTTAACCAAACCATTCGATTTAACTTCAAAGATTTTTGTCAAAAATATAACTTACCTGTTAGTAAAACATTTAGAGCCTTTGAGTTTTTAGATAGGCAATCGGTTATTACATTTGAACAATCTTTTAAATACAAAAACTACATTCATTTCCTCATCAATTCAAACGATGCTATAGATTATTTCAGTAATCATTCGTTAGAAGAGATTGTTTTTTTAAGCATTTTAAATCATTATCGTGGTATTCAAGAAAGTGAAACCGCTATTGATATCGATTTATTATCAAGGCACACTAAATTGCCAATAAATAAAATTGTAGAAACAATTGAATCGTGGGTTTTAAAAGGATTTTGCACTTTTTCGCAAGCACCTAATGACACAAATGTAGTTTTGAATGAAGTGCGCGAAGATGATATTACGATTAACAGAGTGGCAAAAAATTTGGTACATTTTAATACAATTAAAAAAAAGCAGTTTAAATCAATGATCTCTTATATAAAAGATCAAACCACTTGTAAAAACAAAATTTTACTAAACTACTTTGATGAGATATATGATGCTGAATGCGGAAAATGTTCTACATGCATTCAAAAAAAGAATAGTCTAAAACAAGTCGAAATCATACATGAAATAAAAAAGCAATTAAAAATTCATCCTTCAAAATATGTACTTGAATTGCACGAATTAAAATCGATGTTTCCACACCAAACTGCTTATTTAGCTCAAGCTTTAAAAGAATTAGTCGAAGAAAATGAATACCTTTACCAAAACACCGCATATATAAGGATATAATGGAAAAATTACGAATTGTTTTTATGGGAACTCCCGATTTTGCCGTCGGAATTTTAGACACCATTTACAAGAACAACTATGAAATTGTTGCAGTTATTACCGCACCAGATAAACCTGCCGGACGAGGACAAAAAATAAATAAATCGGCAGTAAAACTTTATGCTGAAGAAAAAAACTTAAAAGTATTACAACCAACCAATTTAAAAGCAGATGATTTTTTGGAAGAATTAAAGTCTTTAAATGCTAATTTACAAGTGGTTGTAGCTTTTAGAATGTTGCCTAAAGTTGTTTGGGACATGCCAAAATTAGGTACTTTTAATTTACACGCATCACTTTTACCTGATTATCGCGGGGCAGCACCTATTAATTGGGCAATCATAAACGGAGAAGAAAAAACCGGAGTTTCAACCTTTTTTATAGATGAAAAAATTGACACAGGTGCCATAATTTTAAAACAAGAAACTACAATTGGTGCACAAGAAACAGCCGGCGAATTACATGATAGATTAATGGTTTTAGGTGCCGAAACCGTTGTTGAAACCTTGAAATTAATTGAAAAAGGTACCGTTGAAACAGTTTTGCAACCTACTGAAGATGGCAAAACAGCCTATAAACTAAATCGCGACAACTGTAAAATTAATTTTAATGCTCCGTCTGTAACCGTTTATAATTTAATTCGTGGATTAAATCCATATCCATCGGCTTACACAATTTTGATTGATGAAACGAACGAATGGAACATTAAAATTCATGACGCTCATTTTATTATTGAAAACCACAATTATGAGCCGGGTAGCTTTTTAACCGATAAAAAGACCATTCGTATTGCCACCACAGACGGATTTATAGAAGTTTTATCTATTCAATTTCCAGGAAAAAAGAAAATGAAAACAGCAGAATTGTTAAATGGAATGCAATTTTCTGATAACGCAAAGTGTATTTAATACTTTTTATAGTCTTTTTTTATAGTTTCTTTCATTTTTTTTGAAAAAAGAGTTGCGTAAATGAATTAAACTTCTAAATTTGTATACGTTAAGATTAACTCAATAAAAAAATTATTATGAACAAAACACAATTAATCGACGCAATTGCAGAAGATGCAGGAATTAGCAAAGTAGCTGCTAAATCAGCTTTAGAATCATTTTTAAAAAATGTTGGTGAAACTTTAACTAAAGGAGAAAAAATTTCATTAGTAGGATTTGGATCTTGGTCAGTATCTGAAAGAGCTGAAAGAGAAGGAAGAAACCCACAAACTGGAAAAACTATTAAAATTGCTGCTAAAAAAGTAGTTAAATTTAAAGCCGGTGCTGATTTAGACGGAGCTGTTAATACACCAGTTAAAGCTGCTGCTAAAAAGAAAAAATAATTTTCTTTACTGAATAATCTAAAAACCACACTGAAAAGCGTGGTTTTTTTTATTATTTTATTTACTTTTAACTAAAAAAGTTTATGAAACAGCTAAATCCGACAAAAGGCAAACTGTTAATATCCGATTCGTCGATATTATTAGATGTGGTCTTTAGTAGATCGGTTCTGCTACTGGCTGAACACAACGCAAAAGGAAGTGTAGGTTTCATTCTAAACAAGCCTTTAAACTTATCGTTACAAGATATAATTCCTGATGCGCATACCAACTTTAGAATTTATAACGGCGGTCCGGTTGAACAAGATAACTTGTATTTTATACATACAGTACCTTCGTTAATTCCAAATAGCATCGAAATTAAAGACGGTATTTTTTGGGGCGGCGATTATGAAGTACTATTTGAACTTCTTAAAGAAAACAAAATTGCACAAAAAGATATTCGTTTTTTTCTAGGGTACACTGGTTGGGAGGAAAATCAATTACAAGAAGAAATTACCGAAAAAGCTTGGACGTGTATCGAAAACCAATTTAGCAGTCATTTATTGGAAAAAACTCCTTCCAAGCTTTGGAAAGAGTTGATGATTGAATTGGGTGATGAACATATTATTTGGGCCAATGCTCCAGAAGACCCGGTTATGAATTAAGCCTAATATGTGCATTTAATTTTGTTATAAAGCTGTTTGCTAACGTATTGCCAAAAGTCTTTTTTCGATATTGTGAAACAGATTGAATACCGGTAATGATATTGCTTAAAAATAGTTCATCAGCTTTCTGTAATTCAAAAGGCGATATGGACCTTTCTTCAAACGTTAAGCCTTCTGTTTTATTGATTAGGTCGATGATTTTTTTTCGCATAATCCCATTTTTACAACCATCTGATAAAGGTGGCGTGGCAATTACCTGATCTTTCACAACAAAAATATTTCCGTTAATTGCTTCAATCACGTTTTTATCATCATTAATTAATAAACAGTTCTCGTAATCGTTTTCTTTCGCAAAAACACTGGCTGTAATGTTAACCAAGCAACTGGTAGTTTTAAGGGTGCTTAGTAAATGTTTAGCAATATGAAAGTCTTTAAAGAGCTCAATTTCATATTTATTAGTACTGTTTTCATAAATGGCAGCTGTTGATTCAGCAACAACTACAAATCCAATTGATCGGTTTGTAGGTAAATATTTTCCATTGCCATTTCGGTATACCGTCAGCCTTACACGCGCATGGTTCAATTGGTTAGCACTTGCTGTTTTTAGCACTTGCTCTTCAAAGTATTCCAAAGTAAAATCCAACGGAATCTCCATGCGTAAAATTCGCATAGATGCCATTAGCCGAAAATAATGATCCTCAGCAAAAAGAAGTTTACCATCAAATACTTTAAGCGTTTCAAAAACTGCATCGGCGTATAAAAAACCTCTGTTATTTTCAATATTTTGGTTTGATTGTGCTACTAATTCACCGTTAAAATTAATCATAAAAAAAGCTCTGAAATTTCAGAGCAAATATAAGGTTTTAATTAGGCCGACCCTAATACTTTTTTTAAATCGGCTATTTGATTATCCCATAGTTGGGTTTGATCTTTAATTTCATCTGACTCAGCAAAATCAGTAACCATTAGTACTACATCTTTTGTGAGTTCATCTAAAACAATGCGGAGCTCAAAATAATATTCTGACTCTTCATCATCCTCTTCTAACCAACGAAATTTAACTTTTTCATCTGTTTTTAAGGTAACTAACTTAGCTTTTTCTTCACTATCGCCCCAAATGAATGTAAAAAACTCTCCTCTTGAATTTACATTATCTGCAAACCATTCTGTAAGCCCAGACGGTGTTGAAATATATTGATACAACAGCTGTGGAGATGAGGTAATGGGATATTCTATTTCAAATTTTGTTTTCATAGTTTATTTTTTCGAAATATATAAAAAATAAAACTGATGACAAATTTTTTTGTTAAAAAAATGTAATATATATGCTTAGTCGTCTTTAAGGTTGTTTGATTTTTTTTGAGGTGTTGTTGTTTGGTTACGCTCTTTATTATTGAGAAAGAAATTAGATTTCTCACTCTTTATTACTATAATCATTGATATTAAAGAATGTATAAAAACACAAGAAAGTAAAAATATTACTCTGCCTTTACCAAATAAATCATTATTAAAAATAACTTCGTAATGGTAAGCTATAAAGCAATAAAAGATAAAAATTAACGTGTTAAGGGTTATGACACGGAAAAATTTTCTTCGGTTAGCTAATACAATGATTGTAACCAAAAAGCACAATATGGATAATAGTAAAACCGATATTATTACCTGAAGAAAAGTCATAAATAAAGTATAGGGTAAATATCGTAATAATTAAACAAAAAACCGACCAATTTGGTCGGTTTTTTATAGTTATAACATGATAATTATTTTCCTGCAGCAATTAAGTTCAATGCAGAACCAGCTTTAAACCAATCTATTTGTGATTCGTTATAGGTGTGGTTTGCCATGATAATATCTTTAGATCCATCTTTATGAACAAATTCTAAAGTTAATTGTTTTTCTGGAGCAAATTCAGTTAAATCTAAGAAGTTAATAGTATCATCTTCTTGAATTTTGTCGTAATCTGCTTCATTAGCAAAAGTTAAAGCTAACATTCCCTGTTTCTTTAAATTTGTTTCATGAATACGAGCAAATGATTTAACTAAAACTGCTTTCACACCTAAATGGCGAGGCTCCATTGCAG
>JAHAYQ010000178.1 GCA_018384465.1 Myroides sp.
GGAAATCCATTAGCTGCTGCGGTTGCTATGGCTGCATTAGATGTAGTAATTGATGAAAAATTGGCTGAAAATGCCGAGCAAATGGGTGTGTTATTTCGCAATAAAATAAATGAATACATTCAACAATCGAATATTTGTACTTTAGTCCGAGGAAAAGGATTGTTAAATGCCATTGTAATTAACGATACAGAAGAAAGCGATACAGCTTGGAACATTTGTTTGCGCTTGCGCGATAATGGTTTACTTGCTAAGCCTACACATGGAAACATTATACGATTTGCGCCCCCTTTAGTAATGAACGAAGAGCAAATACTAGATTGTGTACGAATTATTACCGACACGTTAAAAGAGTTTGAACGATAGAAAAAAGGCTGCTAAATTTAGCAGCCTCTCTTTTTTATTTCTTGATTAATCCTAATTCAATTAACCGTTCTGTTAAAAATTCACCGGCGGTTATATCTTCAAAATGTTTTGGATTTTCTGTATCTACACAATTATCTAAACAGTTTAAAGGCATTTCGCTAATTGGATGCATAAAAAACGGAATAGAGTAACGTGAAGTACCCCATAATTCTCTCGGCGGATTAACCACTTGATGTATGGTTGATTTTAATTTATTGTTTGTATGACGCGAAAGCATATCTCCAACATTTATGACCAATTCATCGTCAGCCGCAATAGCATCAATCCATTCACCATTATGATTTTTAACCTGCAAACCTTTACCTTGAGCTCCCATTAATAAGGTAATTAAATTAATGTCGCCATGAGCAGCTGCTCTTACCGCATCTTTAGGTTCTTCGTTAATAGGAGGGTAGTGGATTGGTCTAAGAATAGAATTTCCATTTTTAACAAATTTGTCAAAATAATACTCCTCTAAACCTAAGTATATTGCCAATGCCCGTAACACATATACACCTGTTTTTTCTAACATTTTGTAAGTTTCTTTTCCTGTTTCGTTAAACTCAGGAAGTTCACTTACTTCTAAGTTGTCAGGGTATTCGGCTTCTAATTTTGGATTATCCTCAACATACTGTCCAAAATGCCAAAATTCTTTAAGATCGGCAGTAGATTTTCCTTTAGCTGTTTCTTTTCCAAATGAAACATAACCACGTTGTCCACCAATACCTGGAACTTCATATTTTTTCTTAATTTCTAATGGTAAAGTAAAAAAATTTCGAACTTCTTGGTATAGCTTTCCAACTAATTCATCACTTAAAAAATGACCTTTTAATGCTACGAAGCCAATATCTTCGTAGGCTTTTCCGATTTCATTTACAAATTTCTGTTTGCGTATCGGGTCGTCCGATAGGAAATCACGCAAGTCAACACTGGGAATGTTTTGCATTTGAAATTATTTAGGTAACAAATTTAGCGAATTATTAATTAAAAATCCTCGTGGTGAATTTTAAAGTTATCTTAAGTTCTAAAATAAACTTCAATATTGAAAAACGCTATAAACCATTTAGTGTATAGCGTATGATTTTTGAGCAGATACTACTATTTATTAACTTAAAGAATATTTACTTCCCCACAATAGAATGATACAATTCTAACGCTTTACCATCTGTAAGCATAGAAATAAAACAACAAATATTGAGTAAACGTAAATAAAGACTTTCTTCTTCTATTTGATATTGTTCGGGTAACAGTTTTAAAATCATTTCATCGTAATGCGTTGTTTTGCCTAAAAAATGGTTGTTGCTGGCAGCGATGAATTTTTCTAACAAGGTGTGTAATACTTTGTAACCTACAATTTCTTTTTCAACCACTTCTCTGCTTTCATATACATTAGAAATACTAATGGTAATGATATCTTTCATCTGTGCTACGTATGCACATTTGTCGGTTAATGCAAACGGAAAATTACCTTTTAGAATTTGGTCTTCGTTTTCCATAAATACGCGTACCACATCACTAATTAAACTCCCAATTGCCAAAGCACGTAAATATCCTACTCGTTCTGCCTTGGTTTGCAACGCCGCATATTTTTCAGAATTAATATTGTTTTTCACAATTTTAATAAGGAACTCTAAAGCGTGTTCTTCCGGAATCCAACCTAAATTAATACCGTCTTCAAAATCAATAATTGTATAACAAATATCATCGGCAGCTTCTACCAAATACGTTAATGGATGACGGAAATAACGTATCGCACTTCCGTCTTTCCGCATCAATCCTAAACTTTCAGCTACATCCATAAAACTGGATTTATCAGCTTGAAAAAAGCCGTATTTTTTATCCGAAATATCATTCGTTGGTTTTTTAGGCAAACTTTCCTTAGGATATTTCATAAAAGCACCTAAAGTGGCGTACGAAATTCGTAAACCGCCTTCGGCTCCTGGGCGTGAATCGGTAAGCACATGAAAACCATTGGCATTTCCTTCAAAATCAATTAAATCTTGCCATTGGGTAGGATCTAAATCCAATCGATACTTTTCCCCAACGCCATGTAGAAAAAAATCGCCTATTGCTTTCTCACCAGAATGACCAAACGGCGGATTACCGATATCATGGCATAAACAGGCAGCTGCCACAATAGCTCCGAAATCATTAATGGTATAACCTAAATTTGATAATTCTGGGTATTTATTGATGATTTGTTCACCTGCCAACCGACCGATAGAGCGACCCACAACCGAAACTTCTAAGCTATGAGTTAACCGAGTATGAACAAAATCGGTTTTTGAATGGGGAATAACCTGCGTTTTATCCTGTAAACTACGAAAGGCATTAGAAAATATAATGCGATCGTAATCTACTTCAAACCCCACTCGTGATGGATTTTCATCTGTGCGATTGCGTACTTTTGTATCGCCAAATTTTTTCAGAGACAATAATTGGGTCCAGTTCATACTCATATTTAAGACAGTTGTTCGTTGATGATGTTTTGTTTTACTTGTTTATAAAAATAATCTTTAGCTTCGGCATACGAAACGTGATACTTTTTTTCTTTTGGATGATATTTTTCAGGAATTGGTGTTGCCAAGGTATCATAAAGATCGTCTAATAATTCTGCTGATGGTTTTTCGTAGGCAATTTGCCATTCAAAACGGCGTT
>JAHAYQ010000189.1 GCA_018384465.1 Myroides sp.
GCCGCTAAAAACCGAGAAGGCGTTGTAATTGGCGAGCTTCCCGAGCGCGTAATTGACAAAGGCATCCCTGGTGCCGGACTTTTATCGATGATTTTGACCGATAAATATGTAGATCATTTGCCATTGTATCGCCAAAAGCAGCGATTTTCGAGAGAAAACATCCAAATAGCTTCATCCACTATTGAAGGTTGGACCAAAGAAGCCCTCAATAAACTTGAACCGCTTTATGAACAGTTGGTTTTCGATACCAAATCAAAAGGCTATTTACAGGTTGATGAAAGTCCGATAAAAGTGTTGGATAGCGACAAAAAAGGCGCCACCCACCAAGGTTATTATTGGGTGTATCACGCACCGCTTGAAGGCACCGTGTTGTTCGATTACAGTCCAACGCGAGGCAGCAGTGCACCTTTACCAATTTTAAAAGATTTTGCTGGTTACCTGCAAACCGATGGCTACGCCGTATACGAAAAGTATGCCCGAAAAGAGGGGGTCACACACCTGGCTTGCTGGGCACATGCCCGCCGTGAGTTTGAAAAAGCGCTGGATAACGATAAACCCAAAGCTGAAAAAGCTTTGTTGCTTATCCAAAAATTATACGCTGTAGAACGAAAAGCCAAAGAAGAAAATCTTTCGGCTGAAACAATCAAAAATTTACGATTATCTAATTCGCTTAAAACCATCAACGAGCTCGGAAAATGGATTTTTGAAGAGATCAAAAACACACTCCCTAAAAGTCAAATCGGCAAAGCGATGGCTTATGCTTATGCCAGATGGGATGCGTTGTCGGCTTATTTATACGATGGGAATTTGCAAATAGACAATAATTTGGTAGGAAACGCTATTCGTCCGTTAGCTTTAGGTCGAAAAAACTATTTGTTTGCCGGCAGCCACGAGGCAGCCCAACGTGCAGCCATGATTTATTCGTTTTTTGCTATTTGTAAAAAGCACGAGGTTAATCCGTACAAATGGCTTAAATATACTTTGGAAAACATCCAAACCATCAACCACAAAAATCTAAAAGACCTTTATCCGCAGAATTATAAAAAAATAACTGAACAATCAAAGATGTAGTTGCTTGGGGGAGCTTACAAAACCTAAGTTAAATCATAAAATTGAGATTCATATTCCAATAAATAACAAATTTGGGAGTTTCTTATAGAAAATAGCATGCTATTTCAAAAGAGAGATACGAATTAGAATACCCTTTTATAGAAAAGTTGATAAAAGTATGTTGTTTTTAATGTATGTTGCTTATAATCAGAAATGTGAGTTTTAAAGAGGAAGGGAGTCAATTCCAAGTTATTAGCTTTTTTTTAACAAAGCTATACTAAGGTTGTTTTTAAGTTTATTTTATGTTAAAGTTTGGAAATATTTAACATAAAATATATATTTGGAAATCGCTTTTTTAAAGATAAAACTATGAAGTCCAGAAAACTACTGCTTATTGCCACTGTGTTGTTCTTTACAACGTTAAATTGTTTTTCACAAAAGGAACAGCACTTCCAACCCCAAGTCTGGTTGTACAATCATCAAAAAGTAGAGGTCAATGGAAACCAGTTTGATCAGTTAAATTATAAATCACGCCTTTTTTTTAGTAAAAAGCAGCATTGGGGCTCTTCGAAAGAGATAAACGCCTCCAACCATCTTTTTGTGGTCTACAAGTCGCAAGGAGACGAAAATTTAATTTCATTGATAGGTAATAAAAGAAGTTTTTTTTTAGATGGAAAAAATATAACATTAAATGATTCTGTAAGGCTTGATGGCTATAATGAAACCTACGGTGAATTACTAGACGTTCGTTTTGGGGGAATTGACAGTGGAAAAATCTGGCTAAATCCCACAATGAAAAATTCGAATTTGTTCGAGGTAATATTAGTAAACGATAAATTATCACTGTCAAAGGCAAATGAGATACGCACGTATCTATCTTTAAAATATGGAGTAGATCTTATAGACAGCAAGCAATACGGATACAACGATGAGTTGTGGTGGAAAGATATGGATAAAAGTATCAGTTACAACATTTTCGGAATGGCACGTATTGATTATTTCGGACTTAATAACAGTAAAAGTATACATTCAAAGGATCAAGACCTTATAATTTCTAAAGTATTCGCGCCTGATAATGGTTTTAAAAACGGTGAATATATACTTTTTGGTAACAATAAGAAAAATCTTACGTTTGACCAGCGATCTAAGCTTAGTAATAAACAATGGCTCGTTACTACAAATAAAGAGCGGGTAATACTGGATGTTTCAGTGCCTTTAGATAAACTAAATCACTCTGACAATAACTTCAAAGAATATCAGCTGATTTTAAGTGGTAATAAGGAGCAAAGTTATGAAGGCGAAATTCAGGACAGTGTAGTACTTTTCAAGCAGGTAGTCTTTACCAAAGAAGAGAATAAAAAAATGCGATTAAAAGAGTATAGCAGCGATTTAAAATTTGAAACCGAGAAAAGTTGCTTCAAATTTCAAATTAAAATTAGTGCGACCAGCGTACCGACTAATTATGATATCACTATTATTAACGACGAAGGGGAAAGAGTATTCCAATCAGAAAAAATTGATGAAGCATTTATTACTGAAAATAGTACTTCTGCTTACTATGATGTTCAAGTTACATATAATAGTAAAAAACTCACTAAGCGTTTCTATACTGATATTTATGAACTTCAGTTGCAAGGTCTCAAAAAACATTATAATCTGATGAATGGTTCAGTGGATATAAACTTGCAGCTTTCACCCAATCAACTAGTTAAATGGTTTAATGAAGAACGAGAAATAGGGGCAGGGGGCAGTATTACTATAACTGATGACGGATATTACCGTGTTGAAATTTCCAATGAAGAAGGTTGTAAAGTAGAAGAAAGATTTTATGTGAGTAATAATCATCTGACAGACGACTGGCGGGTGTATCCAAATCCGGCAAAGGCAACCGATGAAGTTTTTGTAAGTTTCTCACTGAATTCAGAAGCAGATATTGCTTTAGCGTTATATGGCGACAATGGTTCTTTGATAAGAACTTTTTCTGTAGGAAAAGTGCAAAGTAAAACCATCACACTTGGACAACTAAACCTTTCAAGTGGCGTTTATATACTAGTTGCTTATATAAATGACTTGCCACAAATTCAAAAAATAATAATAAAATAAAAACACTTTAATGGTTACTTCTAAATTAAAATCAGGTTATAAATTACTGTATTATATCGCATTGTTCGGAATTCTTTTCAATTTTATGCTTTATCCTGCATATGCCGTAATTAATGAGTTTCCGTACGGACACCGATCTAATATTTATTATCATTTTGTAAGGCCTGACGGTCTCTATGAAACGGCGGTCGAACATGAAGAACAGAATATTTCAAAGGTAGCAGAAACAAAAAATAAAGTACGGCAAAGTTTTAAACAGCCTGAGATTTCCGTGACTGAAAGTAAGGAAACGGCTGCACCACAAATTATTGAAATATTATCAAATGATCACTCAGGGGTAATAGGTTATGGCAATACAAGCAATAGTGATGATCCGGCTGACAATATATTTTCCTTCAATTTTGAAAAATCAATCCTAGCTGATAAGGAAATACGAATCAGTTATGAAATATTTGGGGTGGAGAATATTAGCGGAGTTTCACGCAGTATTAATGAAAATAATGCAACTGGTGGATATGTCGTAAAGACAAATAACAAATGGAATACTTTGGAAGAGACTATTTCTCCAGAACAGCTTAAGGATGGAATAAATCACCTGATATTTACAGCATTTCATGATAAGAGAGTCGAACATGAAATAAAAAATGTAAGGATTGTTGGTGTAGAAGCACCTCAAAAAGAATATTTTTATCTGGCGGACAACAACACAGCTTTTACCAAGAACAACAAAGCGTACGTGAAAGGAAGCGTATTAGTGCCTAATGTCAACTTATATATAAATAACGTTAAGATACCAATTCATAACGGAGCCTTTGAAGCCGTTATTCCTCATGACAGCCATACCAAAAGCTTTGTAGCTGAATTGGTTCAAGAGCAGCAGATTTTGGCAACTGCCACTGTAAATCTTATCCCTTCAGAAGAATCTTTAGTTAATGCGTTCAAAAAAAGAGAGAACTCCGTATTTTTAGAAAAAACGGAAGAAAATGTATTTTCTTTAGATAGTGATGATGTAACATTTAAAATTGATATTGAGAATTATAAGCGTGCTTCCGATATTACGGTACAGAAGCTACGTGCGATAGATATGCCTCCGTTAGGAACTAACATTATCAACGTAACCTCAGAACAATCTGGTTATCGTTTTTTACCAGAAGGTGCCAAATTTGATACTGTAACCCAACTTGGTTTAAAATTTAACCCTGAACTGCTACCGAGTGGCTATACAGCACACGATGTAAAAATATTATATTTTGATTTAGATAAAAGGCGCTGGCTGTCGATCCCTACAGATAGTATTCTAGTAGATAAAAATAAAATTGTAGGGCTTACTGACCATTTTACAGATTATATTGCAGGTATCATACAATCACCAGAGTCTCCTGAAACAGCATCGTTCACACCCACTTCTATTTCAGATATTCAGGTTGCTGATCCTACAGCTAATATTGTTCAGATTCAGCCACCTACTGCTAATCAAAAAGGAGACGGAACACTAGATTTTCCCATTGTAGTTCCTGCCGGTCGTCATGGCATGCAACCTAATCTGTCAGTTTCATATAACAATAACGGTAGCAGCGGTATAGCTGGTTACGGTTGGGATATTGCCATTCCTAATATAAGTGTTGATGTTAAATTCGGAGTGGCTGAATATATTTCGAACAAAGAAAGTGAAAGCTATTTGTTAAACGGTGAGGAGCTAATGCTTGTAAGCGGTAATGATCTCTATCTGCCGCACCGATCTTCAGCTACTATAAACAGGTTAAGTGGTACGGTTACCTTTGTGCCAAAAGTAGAAAGTTCATTTTCTAAAATACAGCGAAATGGGAACCAACCATCAAACTATACATGGACAGTATGGGACAAAGCAGGTACAAAATATTTTTATGGTCAAACAGCTAACTCAAGGTTGGCAGGATCGTCTGGAAATATTGCGAAATGGATGTTGAGTAAGGTTGAAGATAAGAACGGGAACTACATGACTTACAATTATGTACTCAAAAATTATACTACGGGTAATTTAGCGGGAGGGAAAGAACTGCTGGTAAATTCTATTATTTATTCAATGAATGATGCAGATCCGGCATTAACACCTAAAACGGTGTATTTCAATTATAATAATGAGACAAGAAGTGACGCTAATTTTAATTACCGCTACGGCTTTAAAGTTGTTGATGCTTCCAGTTTAGCGTCTATAAGCGTTGAAATAAAAAGTAAATTTAATGCCATTGATTACCAGTTTCATTATAAAACCGGGAGATTTGAAAAAAAGCTTTTGGACTCTATTGAAACCATTAATTATGGGCCTCATTCTGGATCTGCGGAAAGTTATGTACACAGTTTTGAATACTATGACGACATCTCGGCAGATTTGTTTGGTGCAGAACAAACAATCAGTACAGGTGCTGATTTAGCTGACGAAATTTCAGTAGTCAGCGGAACAGTAACTAAAGATTTTTTGAGCGGAAGTATAAATGTCGGTGCGGGTGTTTATTTTCCAGCCTTTTTACCCTCATACATTCCTGTAAGCTATGCAGGAACAGCTAATTTTAATTTTCCTTTGCCGAGCTCTTATACCAGTAAACCTTCCGTTTCGCTCTTTGATATTGACGGTGACGGCCTACCTGATAAGGTAGTAAAAAAAGGAGACTCTTTCAAATACAGAAAAAATATCGGTGCTGCTCTGTTTAGCAGTGAGTTGTACCCTATATATAATTTTAAAGAGTTGTCGGCTACTCGTAATACAAGCAAAAGTGATCCTAGTGTTAGTTTGGCTTTAATGATTGCTACAGCAAGCTTTTCTAATAGTACAACAAATTCGGAAAGCAATACATTTTTAACAGATGTAAATGCAGACGGATTAATAGACTATGTACATGACAGAATTGTGTATTTTAATCGTATGGATCCTAATTCTGGTCTTCCAACTTTTACAGATAATAGTAATCTAACCCCTAATCGCATTTTTAAAGAGGGTGATGTTGACCCTGCTGTATTAGCACCTTTACCTGATTTAACATTAGGCAATGATTTGATGGATGTGGTGAAAGTTTGGGTGGCTCCAAAATCTGGTACGATAAATATTTCAGGTACAATCTCAAAGAATTTTGTTTCCTCGGATAATGGGGTTCGTTTTTCGATTGAAAAGAGTTATATAGGTCTACTTCAACCAAATCAGAATATAGAGAACAGCTCAGAAAATATTCAACAAGGAGCATATTTTCCATTTGATCCATATTTTTCAACCTATTTGATTAATCCGTCGTTATTAGTAGTTAACTCTATGCCAACCACAGTTACGAATGTTTCGGTAACTAGAGGTACACATATATATTTTAGGGTTAATAGTTCGCAACAGCCCTCTGGACCAGTTCAGGTAAATTGGGATCCTCAAATAACGTATGTAACAGAAGATTTTCCATCGGTTAATCAGTACCAACAATATTCTTCAAAATACAGCGATTCCTTTTTATATGGAAACTCTTTGCTAGAACCAATTTTATTAAATACAGCGGGTCCTCATTACTTAAAAATAGACGCATTCAATATCAATAACTCCGCAACAATAGCAGAGTTATCTGATGATGTTTTTATAAAAGCAACTCTGTTTAAGGCGCCAGATTCTAATGGGAACGTCAATGAAACTGTTATTTGGTCACAACATATTAAACGTAATCTAAACAACAGCATTGGGGCACAGAATATATTTCTTAATACACAAAATATTGATGAGGATGACCCAGCTACGTATTATTATTTAAAAATAGAGGCCTTTACAGATTCTCAGATAAATTGGAAAAAGTTTGATACAAAGTTTAAACCGCGAGTAGTCAACAGTCTAAATGAAGCGCAGTATGTTATTCCATTCTATGAATCCAAATCAGGACAGTTAACAAATTTTTACCAATCGGTTATCAATGCTACACAAACAGTGACCATTAAACACAATTTCGCTCTAAGCAACTGTACCCAGTCTATTTGTGAAAACCAATACGTTTATATGGTTGTCAAGGATGGCAAAGGTAAAATTCCGTCTGTTGTAGGGAATGCTTATCCAGCAAAATTCAGATATAAAATAGCCGCAAATGGTACAGTGGTAGAAATACGACAGTTTAACAATATTGACTATACCATACCAATCTCAACTACAACTTCTCAAATAACAGCAGGTAGTGGAAACAGCTATTATTTCGAGTATTATGCAGATAGTTACTCTATAGCATCAAGATTAAATACCTATCAAGAGGATTATAATAATCTGTTAACATCATCGTTAACGGGATCTCCTAAAAGTTTGTTTGTCAATGGTACTACTAATACGGGACTTTATAAAGCGAATATTTTTTATCGTCAAAATTTACAAGGAATTGGTACTTTATATAGAAATTGGGGGCAATTTGCGTACAAAGGTGCATTGCCGAACCAGAACTTCGAAAAGATAAAGAGGAGACACATCGGAATTTTGGCTATGGCCGGAATAACAAGTGAAGACCCTACAGAAGAAGAGTTGGGGGAGCAATCTGATTTCGTAGAAAATTTTGATCCAAGTGAATTAGAATACGATCATCAAACCGGAACTTTTACAGGAAATGCAGGTGTTTCCTATAATAGTTCGCAAATCGAGGCATTACAGCACTTTACGATGTTAAAGCCCGATCGTCTATCTTTAAACTGGAAATCGCACAATAATTTATTTGTAGCAGCATCTACGATGGCTCCTTTTTTAAGATATGATATAGGAGACACTGATTTAGGAAATCTAAACATACCGGCTCCGCAAGGAGTAGGGGTAAATGGCGCTGTTTCAATTGTAAGACAGTCAACATCCAGTTCTAACGGAAAAACGATAGGTACTTCTTTTATAGGATTGTCCTATGGACATACTACTTCTAAGGCAACATCAACCATATTGAATGATTATCAAGATGTAAACGGTGACGGCTACCCTGATATTATTGGGCAGCAGGTTCAGCTGACCTCTAAAAGAGGTGGTTTGAGTAATAATATCTTAAACCAAAATCTATTATTCGGCACTAGTAGTGATGGATCTGGTAACTCTATTTCAGGAAGCCCAGCAGTTATAGCTTTGGAAGTTCTCGAAAGTGCTACAAAAATTCGGATAGGTGATGCTACTTCCGGTGCAGGTTCTTTAGGGGGTAATGAATTTACCACTAATACCGAATCAGCAGGAATACTAATGGATATTAATGGTGACGGTCTAGCGGATCAAGTTCGGAATGATGGTGTAGTTGAATTAAATACAGGACAAGACTTTTTAACCACTTCGTATAACGGATACGACAAAGTCTCATCTATGGAAACTAAATTAGGTGGCGCAAATGCAGGAGGATCTTTCGCAGCAAGCTCTAATTTAGACTTTTCGCTCGGAATCGCCGGTAGTAGTAGTACAACTAAAGTACTAAAGGAGTTTATGGATGTGAATGGTGATGGGTTGGTTGACTATATTTCTAATGGAACCATATTAATAAATACCGGTACTTCATTTGTAAATAGCAATTTATCGCTTCCAAACTTGTCAGAGTCTGTTACAAGAGAGATAGCCAAAGCAGCTAATTTATCGATACTTTTCCAGATACCAATCTTTTTAGTCGCTGGCTTAAAAGTAGGCGGAGGCGGGGGTGTCTCGTTAGCCGATATGTATACAGATGAGAATATAAAATACTTAGATTTTGATGGGGATGGTTATGTAGATAGAGTAGTGTCAGGAAATGATGAAAGCTTAAAAGTTCGTTTGTCTAATATTAAACGAACCAACATGTTAAAGAAAGTTTATAATCCAACAGGCTCACAAATTAAACTAGATTACGCTACTTATAATAAAAACTCTAATACGCAATTTGGACCAACATACAAAATGCCCTTTAAAAAGTGGGTTTTATCAGATGTAGAGATATACGATGGTTTCGAATCCGATGGAGCGGATACACAGTCTTTTTCTTTTGAGTATAAAAACGGTCTTAAAGATCGTAGAGAACGTAAATTTCTTGGTTTTGGAGAAGTTAAAACACATCAGATGGCGGTGGACGGAAGTGTTTACAGAACAAAGATCCAAGAATACTATTTAAATACGATGCAGTCGAGTGAAATGTATCTTCCGGGAATTCATTCAGACAGTCGAAAATACCAATACATCGGTGATATTCTCAAGAAAGAAGTCATAATTGATGAAGCACAACGCATTCTTAATACCACCACATTTGAGCACGTCTTCTATAATCTTGGAACTACAGCTCCTACCCAATTCACAACCAGCTCACAACCACAGGTGGTGTACACAGATAATGCTAGAATACTTCCATTAATGAAAAAAAGTGAAAGTGTTGTAAAGAATTATGAAGGTAACAGTTTAACTAATTTTCTAGATGATATAAATATTTCAGAAATTAAAAAATATGATGCCTACGGAAATGTTATTGCGTATAAAGATGTGACGGACGGGATCGATGTAACTATTGATTATTATCTAATCAACAGCAGTTCGGCGTATATCGCCAATGTTCCAAAAACGCATACTGTTACTTCAAATGGGACAGAATATCGCAAATCATCCACCGTTATTGATACACGTGGAAATATTTTAAAAATTAGTAGGCATAATGGAAATGTGGTTTCAACGACAGACTACCAGTATAATGTATTAGGGAATTTAATCAAGGTAACTTTTCCAAAGCCTAATAGCTCGTCTTCAGAAAGCGAACGTATGTTTTATACATACGAATACGACCCAGCTTACAAACAATATGTTTCGCAAGTTGCAGATGCGTATGGATTGAAAAGTCATACAGAATACACAAATTTTGGTTTGGTACTTAAACAGTCAGATGCTAACCAGGTGGATTTCTTCTATACCTATGATTCTTCAAGAAGATTAATTGAATTTAAAGGACCCTATAATAAATATTGGACGATAAGGCATACATATAAAACGGATGTAAATACAGGTTTAAAATACGCTGTTACAGAACATAATTTAATAGATGAACAAACAGGCGATAATGACTATGTTTTACATACTTCTTCATTTGCAGATGGGCTTGGCAGAATAATTCAAACCAAAAAGCAGTTAGACACTGAACATTTATGTAACGGTATTAGTGGGTACAGATTCAGCGTATCGGGATTACAAAAATATGATGAATTCGGAAGGGTGGTCGAAAGCAATCTGGGTCAAGAAGAGTTTGACTGTAATGGAGATTTTTTTGAAAAGTTAACCACTTTTACATCTTTGCAAAGTACATTACCAGAAAAAACAACTGTTTGGTACGATGGTAGAGACAGAGTTGTGCAAAACCACGTCCATGGACTTAATGCAACTACTAACTTTGATTATGGCTTTAATAACGACGCTTATAATAATACCAGAGCGTATGAGAAAGTTACATTACCTGAAGGTAATATAAGTTATACCTATAAAGATGCTAAGGGGCGTGTAACAAGTACCAAGCAGGTAAATCAAAATTCGGGCGAAATATTAAATACTAAATACACATATAACGTTATTGGGGAGCTATTGACTGTTACCGATGCAGAAGATAAACAAACTAAATATCAATATGATTTATTTGGACAAAAAAAATCGGTATTACATCCCGATAACGGAACAACTGTTTTTGAATATGATTTAGCAGGTAAATTAATTTCGCATGCTAATCAAAATCTTATAAATGCAGGCCAAGAAATTAAATACGAGTATGAATTTAATCGATTGACTACCATTTATTATCCATCACATAAGGTGACATATATTTACGGAGGTACCTCTGGTTCAAATGAACAGTATAGTTTAGGAAGAATCGCTCGTGTTGTAGACCTTACTGGAAACAAAAGAGTAAGCTATGGTGCGCTAGGTGAGGTATTGTTTGAAGCCAGAGATGTGCAAAGTAATGTAGGCAGTATGGTTTTTGAAACAAGATTTAGATATGATTCATGGGGGCGTATTTTAGAGATGCAGTATCCAGATGGCGAGCAGTTAAGATATACGTACAATTCTACAGGGCAATTAAAAGCAATATTTAATAACAAAGGAGAAAGTTACTTAAAAGATGTAGAGTATAATTTCTTTGATCAACCCACTAAAATTGTCTATGGTAATGAAGTAGTAACTACCAACGAGTATGACATAACGCAAAGAATACGGGCTATGCAGTTAGATCGACCTGATACTACTTCTTTCTTACGAAATTTATATTCGTACGATCGCAATCAGAACATTACCGAAATTAATAATGAGTCATCACAACACAATACCATACGTTTAGGTGGTGTGTACAACAAAACGTATACTTATGACGCATTTAACAGGCTTGCAACCGCAAATGGTAGTTGGACGGGGTTTGAAGAAGCACATAATTACAGCTTAGACCTACGTTATAGTGCCACTCATGGTATTAAAAGAAAGGCGCAATTTCATGAAGCATCAGACCTTGTAACGTCACATGAAACACCTCATTCATACAGATCTGACTACGAATATGATGATATAGATCACCCGCACGCGGTAAGTACTATACATTATAGCAATCATAACAACCAGCCTAAAGGAAAGGCAACCTTTAAATATGATGATAACGGTAATATGAAGTACTATCATTCAGATGTGGAAGATGCATTTATGAAAAGAGAATTTATCTGGGATGAACAAAACCGTTTAATGGCAGTTATTGATCTCGGTGAAAGAATAAGCCATTATGTATACGATCACGCAGGTGAAAGAACATTTAAATCAGAAGGTTATGTATCACAGGTAAATATTGCAGGACAGCAAATTTATACAGCAGCAAATTTTGATGAATACATTATATATCCATCAGGTTACCTTGTTGTAAATCCATCAAAGAATGAATACTCAAAACATTATTACATAAATGGTAAGCGATTTGTTAGCCGATTAGATAAATTGGAAAATTTAATGTCGGGTAATTTGGTGGCAGAAACAGATCCTATTAAAACAGAATCAGAACTGATAAGGGATTTAAAAACGGCCGAAAGTATCGATCTTACAAACAGCGTGCTTAGCTTTGTGCCAGGTAATACAGATGCTAACTGTACGGCTCAATTAAATGCATTGATAGCAAATTATACAGCAAATAATAATCCACCAACTGCGTCACTTCAGCATTGCATTGACATCCTAAACGGCTATAAAAATACTTTACCACCTTGTGAGGCTCTTGTTAAAGCAAATGAGTATATTTGTGAGCCGGTAGACCTGACAAGTCCGGGTAATATACCAATTATAACCCTGCCACCAAACTATAATGAAGATGAGTTAGAGCAGTTTGACTGTTTAACGGTGTTAAATACCATATTGGCAGAATATAGCGGTTTAATGGTAAATGTTCTGGGCGGATACCCAGAAACAACTAGGGATATTTATATTTGTGCAAGGGCTTGCGCATCTAATCCGGCAGGAACGACTAATTGTGTGTTAGATTTTGAACAAACGGGAGTATGGAGCGAAGCTTGTATAGAATTACTTCGTGATTGCGGATGTATGCCTCCGGGTTATGATTGTTACAGAGAAGTAGTTTTATACATACAGAATAATTTGGTTTTAGAACCCGTAAGCAATGCGTGTGAGGTATTGCAGTATGTGTTGAATAATTTTGATTGTGCGCCAGACATTATACTACCCGTTGATCCTCAAACGCCAGGAGATATAGATGATGATTGGAATGATGAAGGAGGTAACGATGGTATTCCACAAGAGGATTATGACGAAGCACAGCGTAAACCAATTTGGTGGTACCATACCGACCATTTAGGAAGTAGTACATACCTAACAGATAACTTTGGACGCCCAAGCCATTACTACGAAACACTGCCGTTTGGTGAGATGATGGTAGAAC
>JAHAYQ010000202.1 GCA_018384465.1 Myroides sp.
CCAAACGAAGAAATCAAAGTTGCCATTGCTTATGATTGTCGACACAACAGTCAGTCTTTAGCAAAAGTGGTTGCCGATGTTTTTTCTGCCAACGGAATCAAAGTTTTCTTGTTTGAAGATTTACGTCCAACGCCAGAGTTATCTTTTGCGGTTCGATATTTGAATTGTCATGCAGGAATTGTTTTAACGGCATCGCACAACCCACCGGAATACAACGGTTACAAAGTGTATTGGCAAGATGGCGGACAGTTGGTTCCACCGCAAGATAAAGAGATTATTCAGGTAATTGATAACTTGGATTATTCGGATATTTTGTTCGATTCAAATCCGGAATTAATCGAATACATCGGTACAGAAATCGATGAAGCATTTGCACAATCATCAATAGAAAATGCTACGTTTAATCTTCCCGAAGATGCTCGTAAAAACTTAAAAATCGTTTATACTTCTTTACACGGAACATCGATCAAAGCCATTCCGAATGTTTTGGAAAAAGCGGGTTATACCGATGTGAATATCGTAACAGAACAGGCAGAACCAAACGGAGATTTCCCTACGGTTAAATCGCCAAACCCCGAAGAACCTGAAGCCTTGCAAATGGCAATTGATCTGGCAAATGAAACAAATGCCGATATTGTAATTGGAACGGATCCAGATTCTGACCGATTGGGAATTGCGGTTCGCGACAACGAAGGAAAAATGATTTTGTTAAACGGAAATCAGGCTATGGTTGTTATGACTGCTTTTTTGTTGGAGCAATGGAAACGCGCCGGTAAGTTAGAAGGTAAAAAGCATTTTATAGGCTCAACCATTGTATCAACTCCAATGATTTTAGCTCTTGCCGAAGCGTATGAAGTTGATTGCAAAGTGGGATTGACAGGTTTTAAATGGATTGCAAAATTCATTAAAGATTTCCCTGAACAGAAATTTATTGGCGGTGGTGAAGAAAGTTTTGGTTATATGGTGGGCGATGCTGTTCGCGATAAAGATGCTGTAGCTTCTACCCTATTAATCTGCGAAATTGCTGCTATTGCTAAAGCATCGGGTTCATCGGTTTATAAAGAACTGCAAAACTTGTATGCCGATTTTGGTTATTACAAAGAACACTTAATTTCATTGACTAAGAAAGGAAAAGACGGAGCCGAAGAAATTGCTCAAATGATGACCGAATTACGCAACAATCCATTAAAGGAAATTGCAGGTGAACGAGTGGTTTTTGTGGAAGATTATCAAAGTTCAATAGCAACAAATTTGTTTTCGAATGAAACTGAACCATTGTTCTTGCCAAAATCAAACGTATTGATTTATTATTTAGAAGACGGATCTAAAATTTGTGCCCGACCAAGTGGTACCGAACCTAAAATCAAGTTTTATTTCAGCACCAATACGCCTATTGAAAACGTTGAAGAAATAAAAGATGCCGATGAATATCTAACCGATAAAATTCAGCGCATTATTAACGATATGAAATTGAACTAATGGACAATAATTTAAAAAAAATCATTCCTTACGCACTGCGATACAAAGCAAACATAGTATGGAATGTATTATTTAACGTGTTGTATGCCTTGTTTGGCACCTTGGGAATGGTAATGATTTTTCCGGTGCTGAAAGTGCTTTTTGGCAATGAAGAAAAAATTACGCAACTACCAACGTACAATGGCTTAGGCGAAATAGACACCTATTTATACGATACACTTTTTTATTACGTTACGTTTTTTTCTGAACAATACGGACCTAATTACGCCTTGTTGCTAACTGTTTCTTTGGTGATTATTACCTTTTTATTAAAGAATCTTGCTAATTATTTGGGTTTACAGCATTTAATGAAATTAAAAACCGGAGTATTGCGTGATTTAAGAGAAAAACTCTATGCCAAAATTGTTGATCTGCCGGTTTCTTACTATTCTGAAAAACGCAAAGGAGATGTAATGGCTCGGATGTTGGGCGATGTGGGCGAAGTTCAAAATTCGTTCTTCATGGTTTTAGAACTGATTGTAAAAGAGCCTTTAACCATTATTTTTTCACTGATTGCAATGATTAATATTAGTTGGAAACTGACTTTGTTTGTATTCATTTTTATACCTATTGCAGGGTTTATCATTTCTAAAATAGGTAAATCGTTAAAATCGCAATCAACACGTGCTCAACAAGAAAATGGTCATTTAATTTCTATCGTAGAAGAAACATTATCGGGTTTAAAAGTTGTTAAAGGATATAATGCGGAAGGTTTTTTCAAGAACTTGTTTAATTCTTCGGTAGATAGACTATATGTCTTAACAAATAAAATCGGAAAAAAGCACAACTTAGCATCACCTATGTCCGAGTTCTTAGGGATTATGGTTATTGGTGTCATTTTATTTTATGGTGGAAGTTTAGTTTTGGTAGATCGGTCTTTAGATGGCCCTTTATTTATTGCTTACATAGGTCTTGCTTACCAAATATTAACTCCGGCTAAAGCTATTTCTAAAGCAACGTACCAAGTGAAAAACGGTATGGCTGCCGCAGAGCGTGTGTTTGAAGTAATTGATACACCAAATGTGATTCGTGATACCGAAAAATCAATCGAACTAAACAGCTTTAACGATAAAATTGTTATAGAAAACGTTACTTTTTCATACGATG
>JAHAYQ010000204.1 GCA_018384465.1 Myroides sp.
AAAAAATTTGGAATGAATATTTTTTAATCTCTATATTTGCACTCACAAAATCACACGAAGATTTAAACATCGTACATGCGGAAGTAGCTCAGTTGGTAGAGCGTCAGCCTTCCAAGCTGAATGTCGCGAGTTCGACCCTCGTCTTCCGCTCTTGGAAAAATCAATACGAAGATTCAAAAATCGTAAATGCGGAAGTAGCTCAGTTGGTAGAGCGTCAGCCTTCCAAGCTGAATGTCGCGAGTTCGACCCTCGTCTTCCGCTCTAAAGAGCAAAATCCTTATCGATTACGGTAAGGATTTTTTTTATTGATAAGTTTTACTATATATAAATACCCTTTCAAATTTATTTTGAAAGGGTATTTAAGTATTTTAAAAAAGTTGATTTATTGTTGTTTCTTTAACAAATCGCGGATTTCCGACAACAACTCTTCTTGCGATGGTCCTGCTGGTGCTTCTGGTTCTGCAACTGCTTCTTCTTTACGCTTTAAACGGTTGATACCTTTTACCATTAAAAACACAGCAAACGCTAACAATAAAAAGTTAATGGCCACGGTAATGAAATTTCCGTAAGCAAACACCACAGCATTTTCAACTGTTTGCGCATCAGCCAATGCCATACCGTTAGTAATACTACTTGTTGGGTCTTTTAAAACCACATACATATTACTAAAGTCTGGCGAACCAATAATTGCAGATACTAATGGCATTACTAAATCTTTTACCACACTATCAACAATTTTTCCGAAGGCACCACCTATGATTACCCCTACTGCAAGATCCATTACGTTTCCTTTTACAGCAAACTCTTTAAACTCTTGAATAAATCCCATAACAATTCTTTTTTTAAGTTTTATTTTAAATGCTAAAATACAATTTTATGTTAATATTTTATTATTCTTTGTAAAAAATTCGTTTTACTCGTTGAGAGATTGACGTCATTACTTCGTAAGGAATGGTATCCCAAGACTTTGCAATTTCTGTAATCCGTAAGTCATTACCAAAAACAACCACCTCATCTCCTACTCTCACCTCTAAATTGGTCACATCAACCATCATCATATCCATACAAACCGAACCTATAATGGATGCTTTTTTGCCTTTTATCATCACATAGCCTTTGCCATTGCCATAACTTCTTCTAATTCCGTCGGCATAACCAATAGCAACTGTTGCTATTTTACTGTATTTATTGGCAATAAATCTGCGGCCATATCCCACACTTTCTCCTTCGTTTATTTCATTAATTTGCAAAATCACTGTTTTTAAGGTAGCTACATTTTGTAACTGCGCATCTTCGTTCACATCATTTCCTACACCATACAAACCAATTCCTACACGCACCATATCCATTTGATATTCAGAAAAATGATAAACACCCGATGTGTTTAAAATATGAAGCGTAGGTTGAATGTTTAATTCTTTTTTGATAACATTTGCCCAATTTTGAAAGGTATTTATTTGTTGTAATGTAAACTCTTTTTCATTGGGCATATCGCTGGTGGCTAAATGCGAAAAGATACTTGCTACTTGTACAACATTGGCATTTTTTAGATTAGAAATAAGTGGAGAAAATTCTTTTTGCGTGAAACCCAAACGATTCATACCCGTATTTAACTTTAAATGTATAGGGTATTGATACAAATTATGCTGTTCTACACAAATTTGAAACGCTAACAACTCTTGTAAATTATAAATCTCTGGCTCTAGTTGGTAAGCAATCATCGCATCAAAAGCTGAATTTTCTGGATTCATTACAATGATTGGCAACTTTATTCCTGCTTTGCGCAACGCTACCCCTTCATCAGCAAAAGCTACACCTAAATAAGAAACTTGATGATGCGCTAATAAATTGGCAATTTCGTAACTACCATTGCCGTAGCCAAATGCCTTTATCATCACCATTACTTTGGTAGTAGGCAATAGTTTTGATTTATAGAAGTTAAGGTTATGGCTTAAAGCGTCAAGATTAATTTCTAATACGGTTTCGTGCGTTTTTTCTTCTAATTCGGCAACGATTTTTTCGAATTGAAAACTTCGCGAACCTTTAACAAGGATTGTTTCGTTGCGAAAAGATGACAAATTAAAATTATTCAAGAACGTTTCGGTGTCAGGAAAACTTTGAAAATGAGGCACATTTGATAAATAAGCGCTTATTTTTTCTCCAATTCCTATTACTCTACTTACATGATTTTGATTCAATAACTGCCCTACTTTTTGATACAATACTTCGGGTAGAAATCCACTTTGAAAAATATCAGACAACACCACCGTTTTTTGCAGATGTGTTTTTTGTTGTTCCAAAAAGTCTAATGCTATTTTTAATGACTGATAATCACTACTGTAACTATCATCTATCAACAAACAATCGTTAATTCCTTTTTTTACTTGCAAGCGCATCTGTACCGTTTGCAATTTCGGAATTGCTTGGGTAATATAATCAACATCCATAGCAAGATACAATAAAACAGTGATGCAAGTTGCCATGTTTTCGATCGAAGCCAGATCATTAAAAGGAATTGATACAGAAAAAACCTTGTTTTGAAACCTTACCTCTAATATGGAATCTATCCGTTTAAATTGTACATCAGCCGTTTTATTAAAACTCCAAGTAAACCATTTAACGTCTTTTGGTCTGTAGTTGTCTATTAAATCGGTTCGTTCGGTTATAAGTACTTCCACGTTTTTAAACAACTTCATTTTTTCGTGTAACTTATCTTCAACAGATAAAAAACCTTCGTTATGTGCCGGACCAATGTTAGTAAGCACACCAATTGTAGGCTGAATGATGCTTTCAAGTCGATCCATCTCTTCTGGTTTCGAAATACCCGCTTCAAAAATACCCAAATTATGTTCATCGTTGATAGCAATGACCGATAAAGGTACGCCTACCTGTGAATTGTAGCTTTTAGGACTTTTAATAATATTGTAATACGGGACCAACAATTGGTTTAACCACTCTTTTACGATGGTTTTTCCGTTACTACCGGTAACACCTATCACTGGAAAATGATATTTTTTTCGGTAAAATGCTACAAACTGTTGCAAAGCTTTTAAGGTATCAGTTACCTTAAAAATCAAAGCATCGGCAGGAAGGTCAACAACATCGCTCACTACAAAATAGCGTACACCTTTCTCATACAATTCGGCTACATATTCATGCGCGTTATGATGAGCTCCTTTCAATGCAAAAAAAAGAGTATGAGGTGTGTTTCTTAGCGAGCGTGAATCAATTGAAATGTCTAAAATATTTAATTCGCTTTCAGAAACAATAGTATGTGTTTGCAAAAGGGTATTTAATGTGTTTGCTGCAATTTTCATAGTCAACCAAAATATACCCAAAGGTAACAAGATATTTTTTTAAAAATCACTGAAAATTTCGCTTTGTTAAGCAACCATAATATTGTAATTTGCAACAAGGTAAATTCTTTATGCACGATATACATTTTTACATTGGCTTGGCATTAGCGCTTTTTATCGGCGTAACCTTAGGTTTGGTGGGTAGCGGTGGATCTATTTTAACCGTGCCTATTTTAGTATATGTGGTTGGAATTGACCCTTTGTTAGCCACAGCCTACTCTCTTTTTATTGTAGGAAGCACCTCTGCAGTAGGCAGTATTAGAAATACCATAGATAAAAATGTAAACTTTAAAATTGTATTACTTTTTGGAATTCCATCGCTTTTAGCTGTTTTTTTTACCCGATCACAACTACTGCCATTACTTCCCGACGCTTTTACCTTAAGCAACAATGTAAGCATTACAAAATCTAAACTATTAATGATTATTTTCTCGGTAGTTATGTTTGCTGCATCGTCTAAAATGATCAAAAAGCCTCGACAAAAAAACTTGGCAACTCCAAAAATTGTAACCTCAGCCATACCGTTAATGTCACAAGGACTTTTAATAGGAACCGTATCTGGATTAGTAGGCGCCGGTGGTGGATTTTTAATCATTCCAGTCTTAGTTTTTTTTGCTAATCTACCTATGAAACAAGCAATAGGCACCTCGTTAACCATCATTGCCATTCAATGTTTGATTGGTTTCACCGGCGATTTAACTCAACATGCTATTGATTGGGTATTGGTATTGTCGTTTTCAGCTGTATCCATTTTAGGATTGTTTGTAGGAAACAGATTATCAAAAAGAATCATAGATGGAAATTTAAGAAAGATATTTGGGTGGTTTATTATATCCATGTCTGTTTATATTTTGTTTAAAGAATTGTTTTAAGGAGAAAGAAATGATAAAAAAACCATCTATAAAGAATTTAGTATTTTTGCACAACGAAAGTTTATCGATAAGATTATGAAGATAGAACAAATTTATACAGGATGCTTAGCTCAAGGCGCTTACTATATTGAAAGCGAAGGCGAAGTAGCAATCATTGATCCTTTAAGAGAGGTTCAACAATATATAGACAAAGCGCAAGCAGCTAATGCCAATATTAAATACATTTTTGAAACGCATTTTCATGCCGATTTTGTAAGCGGACATTTAACTTTATCAGAAAAAACAGGTGCGCCTATTATTTATGGCCCTACGGCAGAACCTGCGTTTAAAGCACATATTGCTAAAGATGGTGAAATTTTTAAGTTAGGTAAAATTTCAATCATTGCCTTACACACACCTGGGCACACTATGGAAAGCACCACTTATTTATTGCGTGACGAAAACGGTAAAGACCATGCTATTTTTAGTGGCGACACTTTGTTTTTAGGCGATGTAGGAAGGCCCGATTTAGCTCAAAAAGCAGCTGACATGACGCAAGAACAGTTAGCTACAACATTGTACCACAGTTTGCGAACCAAAATTATGCCTTTGGCAGATGAGGTTATTGTGTATCCGGCGCACGGTGCTGGCTCTGCTTGTGGAAAAAACCTTAGCAAAGAAACAGTTGGTACTTTAGGTGAACAAAAGCGCACCAATTATGCGTTAAGAGCCGATATGACTGTGGATGAATTTGTTAAAGAAGTAACTGATGGTTTATTACCGCCTCCTTTATACTTCCCTGAAAACGTACGTTTAAATAAAAATGGCTATGAAGCTATTGATACCATTATCGAGAAAAACAAACCGTTAACTGCTGCCGAATTTAAGCAGGCAGCTGAAGATGCGCTTATTTTAGATGTACGTGATGCAGATAGCTTTGGAAAAGCGCATATACCAGGAGCTATTTTTATTGGAATTGACGGAGGTTTTGCTCCGTGGGTGGGTGCTTTGATAACAGATATTAACCAACCTATTGTTTTGGTTACGCCTGAAGGCAGAGAAAAAGAAACCATTACTCGTTTATCACGTGTGGGTTATGACAACACTTTAGGATATTTAGCAGGAGGTATCGACTCATGGATTGCTGCTGGTTTTGAAATCGATAGCATTCAAAGAATTACCGCTACTGAATTAGAAACCCTAATGAATAACGGAGAAGAAGCGGTTATTGATGTGAGAAAGCCTGGTGAATATAGTTCGGCACATATTGCCAACGTACCAAACCTTCCGTTAGATTTTATTAACGATCACGTTGCTGATTTCCCCTCACAGAAAACTACTTATTTGCATTGTGCCGGTGGTTACCGATCTATGATAGCAGCGTCTATTTTAAAAGCACGTGGCTTCCATAATATGATTGACGTAATTGGCGGTTTTGGACAAATTAAAAACACCAGCTTACCTATTGTTACACAAGAATGTGAAAGCAGTTGTGGCAACAAGTAAATAAAATATTTTTTTTGACAAATAACCCGAACGGAGTTCTAACTCCGTGTGGGTTTAGTTTTAAATTTCCAATCTAATAATTTGTTCTATTTCTTTGGCTTTATTCACCGTCATAAAATGCCCACCGTTTTTGATAAGATGATCTACTTTGCAATTATGAAAGGGTAAAACAAGATCCTTTGCCCCGTGAATATGCACATAATTAGAAGGTTGTTCAATATTCTTCCAACAAACAATTTCATTGATTGCCCAACGAAGAAAACGATCGTCGGTATCTTTTAAAATATTTTTAAACAACACTTTCTCTTCTTTCGTTTGAATACCAAAAATCCATCGACTTAAAAAATTACTCCATTTAAAGATAACAGAGGGAATAATCATATGCAATCGAATTTTTCCGGCTATGCGATACATTAAAGGCAATTCAAATTTAGTTTTTGCAGATGCAATCAAAATGACTTTTTTTACAGGAATGATCTTTGCTACCTCAACAGCCATCATACCACCAAACGACAAACCAATAAGAAAAACATCTTTTTCAATGATTCTTTGCGAGATGCGTGTGGCATAATTTTCAATGGTTTCACTTTTTAAAGGTAAAATCCAGTCTATAAATTCCACATTAAATCCATCAAAGTTCATTTTGTCAAATACCCTTTGATCTACACCTAAACCACTAAATATATATATTTTCGGCATTTTAATCTTCTTTCTTTATAAACTATTTCAAATACTTCAACAAAACCAACGGATGACAATATTTTTCATTTTTAGCAGCATAGACCAAAGTGATTTTCTCTTGCTTTTTATGAACTTCCCAAAAAGTTTCTTCGATGTCATTTGCTTTTAACTCTTCCAAGTATTTTTCAGAAAATTCCTTCCATTTTTTCAGATCGTGATTAAACCATTTTCGCAATTCTGTTGAGGGTGCCACTTCTTTATTCCATTCATCAATTTTAGCTATTTCTTTAGAAACTCCGCGACGCCATAACCGATCTACTAAAATACGATAACCATCGGTAGGTAATACTTCGTCATAAACTCTTTTTATTACTAATTTGGTCATTGCTTTTTACTTTTAAAGATATAAAGTATCTTTGAGCAATCCTTAAAAATATGATTAAAAAAGAAACCATAGATGCTATTTTTGAAGCTGCTCGTGTAGAGGAGGTCATTGGCGATTTTGTTCAACTAAAAAAATCGGGCAGTAATTACAAAGGATTAAGTCCGTTTGTAAACGAAAAAAAGGCGACGTTTATGGTTTAGCCTGCCAAGCAGATAAGGATAGATTTCTGGTCCGGCAAAGGCGGAAATGCCATTAGCTTTATTATGGAACACGAACATTTTTCGTATCCAGAGGCGTTGCGGTACCTTGCTAATAAGTATCAGATAGAAATTGAAGAAACCGAACAATCCGACGAAGAAAAACAAGCCTTAAACGAGCGTGAAAGTTTGTTTGTAGTTTCAGAATTTGCCAAAAAATATTTCCACGAT
>JAHAYQ010000206.1 GCA_018384465.1 Myroides sp.
TTGTCCGCAGGCGGCATCGATATCTTTTCCGCGCGATCGACGTACTTTTGCTACAATGCCTGCGTGATCTAATGCTTTAATATAGGCATCGATAGCTTCGGGTGCGGCTTGTTGGAATTCACCGTCATCGATAGGGTTGTATTCAATTAAATTGACTTTACAAGGTACATATTTACAGAATTTCACCAAGGCGTCGATGGACTTTTTATCGTCGTTAATACCTTTCCACACTACATATTCGTAGGTTATTTTGCTTTTTGTTTTACGGTACCAATATTCTAAGGCTTCTCGCAAATCGGTCAACGGAAAGTTTTTGGTAAACGGCATGATGTGGTTTCGGGTTTCTTCGATCGCTGAATGCAGTGAAACAGCCAGTTTGAATTTCACCTCATCATCTGCCATTTTTTTAATCATTTTCGAAACTCCTGAAGTGGATACGGTAATGCGTTTGGGCGACATGCCTAATCCTTCGTCAGACGTAATCATATCAATGGCTTTCATTACGTTGTTGTAATTCATCAGCGGCTCGCCCATGCCCATAAACACAATGTTAGACAACGGTCGGTTATGATACAATCGACTTTCTTGATCAATAGCGACCACTTGATCGTAAATTTCATCGGGCGCTAAGTTGCGCATACGTTTTAACCGAGCGGTTGCACAAAAATTACAGTCTAAACTGCAACCTACCTGCGAAGATACACAGGCTGTGGTGCGGGTTTCGGTAGGAATTAAAACAGACTCTACAATTAAATTGTCATGCAAACGAACGGCATTTTTAATGGTTCCGTCCTCACTGTGCTGCATGGTATCCACTTGTATGTGATTAATCACAAAATGTTGTTCAAGCATAGTGCGCGTTTCCTTTGAAAGATTGGTCATATCATCAAAATGATGCGCGCCTTTACTCCACAACCATTCATACACCTGATTGCCACGAAAGGCTTTATCGCCTTGTGATACAAAAAAGTTGCGCAAATCGTCTTTGCTTAATGATCGGATATCTTTTTTTGTCGTTCGCATTTTGCAAAGTTAGTATTTTAGCTCGATATATTTTCACAAAAAAAAGTGAACGTAGATGTTCACTTTTATATATATTATATAAGTTATTTGGCTAAATAACCACCATCGATTGGATAATAAGTACCTGTTGCAAACGACGATTCGTCTGATGCTAACCACAACACTAAAGATGCGACTTCATCAGCTTTTCCTAAACGTTGCATAGCGTGTTGTGTTTCTAGAAAATGTAAAACATCAGCTGGTAAATTATCATCGACTAAAGGTGTAGCTATAAACCCTGGTCCCACTGCGTTGATACGTACATTGCGCGTTCCGTATTCCCAAGCGGCAGATTTTGTTAGCCCAATTACACCGTGTTTGGCAGCAGAATAGGCCGATGAATTCGCAAATCCTACTGAACCTAAAATAGATGCCATGTTGATAATACTTCCTCCTACTTTTTCGATCGCTGGAATTTGGTAATGCATGCCATAAAAGACCCCATTGAGATTGATATCGATTACTTTTTTCCAACCTTCTATTGACAATTCGCTAACGATATTCGCCTCGCCACCGATACCCGCATTATTTACCGCGATATGTAAAGTACCAAACTTTTCAATGGCTTTTTGTACGATCATTTGATTATCTTCGGGTGAAGAAGCATCTGCTTTAATAAATAGCGCATTTTCTCCCATTTCGGTTTGCACTTGTTGACCTAATGATTCGTTTACATCGGTAAAAACTACCTGAGCACCTTCTTTAATAAATCGGCTAACTATTGCTTTTCCGATTCCAGAAGCACCACCCGTAACTAAAGCTACTTTGTTTTCTAATAATTTCATAATTACAAATTTTGAGTTTTATAAAGTTACCATCTATTTCTTTTAAAAATCATGAGATTTATCATTATTTATAGATAGAAATAAAAAGGGTAAAAACTGTACCTTTGTTAAAAACGATTGATTATGCATTTTATATCAGAAGAATTAGAAAATTATGTAGCCGCTCATTCAGAAAACGAACCTGAATTATTGCAGCAATTAAATAAAGAAACCCACCAAAAGGTTTTGCAACCACGAATGTTAAGCGGACATTTTCAGGGAAGAGTACTAAGTATACTTTCAAAAATTATTAACCCAAAACATATTTTAGAGTTAGGAACTTACACGGGCTATGCGACCTTATGTATGGCAGAAGGTTTACATACAGATGGAACAATTGATACCATTGATATCAACGAAGAATTAGAAGAAATTCAGAGTAAATATTTTGAACAATCGGGTAAAAGAAATCAGATTATTCAACATATTGGCAATGCTTTAGAAATTATACCTTTGTTGGATAAAAAGTTTGATTTGGTATTTATTGATGCCGACAAAGAAAATTACATCAATTACTGGAACTTGATTGTACCTATGATGAATAAAGGCGGCATTATACTTTCGGACAATGTGTTATGGAGCGGAAAGGTTTTGGAAAAATTAAAGCCTAATGATAAATCAACTCCCATTTTATTAGAATACAACAAAATTACGAAAGAAGACCCCCGTGTAGAAACGGTTTTATTACCCATTAGAGATGGTTTAACGGTTAGTCGAATTCTATAAAAAACAAAACGCTTTCTATTCGGAAGCGTTTTGTTTTTTGCTATTTCTTAACCAACTTTTTAACCGCTGTTCCCTCATTTGTTTGCAAATGCAACATATACGTACCACTTGCTAAATTTTCTACGTTTAGCTGTATTTCTGCTTCGTTGTTAAAGGTTTGCGTGCTTAACTGCTTTCCTGCAATATCGTAAATAGTTACCTTGTTTACCAATAAATTTTCACCGTTGGTAATATTTACAATGTTTGTTGCCGGGTTGGGGTATATATTAAATTTTTGCGCTAAAAAATTATCTGTACCTAACACTTCTGGCGGTACACTTTGTAATGCGCTTATTTTAATATTATCTATTTTAACATAAGTTTCTTCTATTAGTACATTAGTTTGAGGTATAAAAAAAGAACTATAGAAATCAAAACCTAAACTTGTGGGTTTGTATTTTTCTATTAAATTGCTTCCGGTTTCAAACCTTAAAAAATCAAAAACGGTAGTACAATATGGCATTACATGATATACTTTTTTAGCATCAAAATCTACATACATTTTAATTGTATACCAAGTATTATGAGATAAAAACCTCCAATCGGGTTTTGTAGAATGCAAAATGGTTAATTGCCCAACTTGATACGAAGATGGTTGAGTAACACCAGTGTCAGTATGAAATTGAAAAGATACTACGTTATTACCCATACTATTACTATTGATGAAAAATCTTATGAAGTTATAATTTCCTTGAGAATTTACAATGATTTTTGGCCCAGTAAATAAATCAAATTCTACGGCAATTACGTTATTGCCTGCAATACGTTGATCTATTAAGGTATTAATATTAGGTTGATAAATTTTTGCATCTGTAAATCTTTCCCATGGATCACCATTTGATAATTTTAATGCTTTTACCTTGCTAACATCAGTAATAACTGTAGCATGATTATTGCCTGGAAGACTTTGATTTGGGAAATGTAAAAAATCTGTTATCCACCCCCCTTGCGCAGGTATTGTGCCTGTAAAATCGGTACCTAAATTACCTAAATTATAATTATTAAAGTTTTCGGTATATAAAACTTGAGCACTTAAAAAATATGTTTGTAGCAATAAAACAGCTGTTATAAATAACTTTTTTTTCATAGTTTTATGTTGTTTATTAATTACACCATAAACATAATAAATATAAATGATTATCTGGAACCTTGTACCAAAATATTGATGAATGTGTCATAAATTAAATATTGAAAACATGTTTTGTCTATATACTGCGGGTCATTCCGTGCTTGACACGGACACGGGCTTGTGAACTGACAAAGTAATCTCATCATTAGTTGATCTTGCGAAATGCTGACCCGAGCTTGCAAATTGTACGAAGTAAAACAACTTCAGCATGAATTGACTATAAAATTAAAACTTGGTGTAATCTTTCCGATAATCATTTAAATATATAAAAAACGCTTTCTATTCGAAAGCGTTTTTTTGTTGTTTATCAACCAATTTTAATCGGTTATTAAAATATTTATAAAAATAGAAGAACATAAAACCGGAACTAATTCCGAAAATGTATCCACATAAAATATCTAACGGATAATGTAAGGCTAAGTAAATTCGGGTATAAGCAAACAGCAACGGAAAAAAGAAAATAATCCACGCGTATTTGTAGTATCTTTTTAAAATAAGAAAAATCAATAAAATAGATCCACTTGAGTTGGATGCATGACCCGAGAAAAAACT
>JAHAYQ010000275.1 GCA_018384465.1 Myroides sp.
TTTGGTGAAATTGGCTGTAAAGCCATATCATCAGCGCACGATTACGAAATATATGAAGCTATTAGAGAGCTTTCTATTTTGGAAGAAGCCGAAGGCACACCTGAATCTGAATTGAAAAGAGTTAGAGATAAGGTAGATGAACTTCAAGCAAAAAGTACCGAACCTTCAGAAATGGCGTTGATACGAAATTTACATTGGTGGACGGTTGAATACGGATTAATTGGAACGGTTGAAAACCCAAAAATTTACGGTGCCGGTTTACTGTCATCGATCGGAGAAAGCGAATGGTGTATGACCGATCAAGTTAAAAAGCTACCTTATAGTATAGATGCTACCTATCAAGGTTTTGACATTACCAAACCCCAACCACAATTATACGTTACCAAAGATTTTGCCCAACTCAATAGAGTTTTAGAAGAGTTTGCTAATAAAATGGCTTTACGCACTGGTGGTTTAAGTGGTATTACTAAACTTATCAATTCTAAAGCCTTAGGAACCATTGAACTTTCTACCGGATTGCAAATTTCGGGCATCTTCACCAATGTTATTGAACACGAAGGAAAACCTGTTTATATACAAACTACCGGGCAAACAGCTTTGGCATCTCGCGAAAAAGAATTAGTAAACCATGGTGTTGATTATCATTCCGAAGGTTTTGGAAGCCCAATTGGTCGATTAAAAAACATCAATTTGGCGATAGAAGACATGAGTCCGCGCGATTTACAAGCTTACGATATCTACGAAAACAAACATGTGGAGTTAGAGTTTGAAGGTGATATTAAAGTTTCGGGCGAAATCATTACCGGCTCAAGAAACCTTCAAGGTGAAATTATCTTAATCAGCTTTAAAAATTGCACAGTTACTCATAATGATACTATTTTGTTTCAACCAGAATGGGGCACGTATGATATGGCAGTGGGTAAAAAAGTAGTATCGGCTTTTTCTGGTCCGGCAGATGTTCGTAGTTTTGATATGATAACGCACGTACCTAAAACAAAAACCATTAAAGCAATGAAAACCGATGAAAGATCAGCTTTAGAAGAGCTTTATAAAAAAGTGCGTATTTATAGAGAAGGAAATTCTGCCGAAGATTTAGAGCAGATTTTAAATGAATTACAAACAAAACACTCCAACGATTGGTTATTACCTTTAGAAATTGTTGAAATCACAAAGCAAAAAGATCTACCACTCTACCCAAAAGCATTAGATCATCTACTAACAGTCAAAAAAAATCGACCAGAAGTAGCACATCTAATTACTAATGGTTTAAATTTATTATAATACATTCAGATAAAAGGTTTGGTTAAATACCAGACCTTTTTGTGTTTTTAACATTTTATTATTAGCGGTAAACTACTAATATCAGAAAATCTTATTATTTTTATCAAAATTAAAAAACATTTAAAAAATGAACTTTAAAAAAATTACTTTAGCTCTACTTGTTTTGCCTGCATCAATATGGGCACAAGTGGCAGATTTAAATCAAAAAGTTCCTAATGATCCCGATGTTAAAATTGGAACATTAGAAAACGGATTAACTTATTACATACGTCACAATGCTAAACCAGAGAAAAAAGTAGATTTACGCCTTGTTTTAAACGCTGGATCTATTTTAGAAAACGAAAAACAATTAGGTTTGGCTCACTTTATGGAGCACATGGTTTTTAACGGAACTAAAACCTTTCCTAAGAACGAATTAATTAACTACTTACAAAGTATTGGTGTAAAATTTGGACAGCACCTAAACGCCTATACCAGTTTTGATGAAACGGTGTATTTTTTACCTTTACCATCAGACGATGCTGAGAAATTAAGCACTGGTTTCCAAATTTTGGAAGATTGGGCTTTTAACGCTACTTTAGATCCAAAGGATATTGATGATGAACGTGGTGTTGTTTTAGAGGAATACCGCACACGTTTAGGAGCTAATGAGCGTATGATGAAAAATTACCTTCCAAAAATGCTTCACAACTCTATGTATGCAAACCGTTTGCCTATTGGTACAAGAGAAAGTTTAGAAACATTTAAGCACGAAGATTTACGTCAGTTTTACAAAGATTGGTACCGACCAAATTTAATGGCTGTAATCGTGATTGGTGATATTGATATCAACGAAATGGAAGCTAAAATTAAGAGTCATTTTGGTAAATATACCAACCCGGTAAATCAAAAAGAGCGTAAATCATTTGATATTCCAAACCACAAAGAAACCTTTGTCTCGATTAACACCGATAAAGAAGCTTCTTCGGCTAACGTACAAATTATTTATAAAGACAAAGAAAACAGTAAACCATCTACCACGGTAGGTGATTATAGAACCGATTTTGTTGAGAGTCTTTTCTCTTCTATGATTAATGTACGTTTAGAAGAATATACAAACGACACTAACCCTCCGTTTGTTTATGGCTACAGCTACCACGGTAGTTTATTAGGTCGCGGTAAAGAAGCTTTCCAATCTATGGCGATGACTGCTGAAGACAAACAGTTAGACGCAATTAAAGTATTAGCTATTGAAAATGAACGTGCCCGTAAATTTGGATTTACACAGTCGGAATTAGATCGAGCTAAAAACGAAACATTAGCTTATTACGAAAAAGCTTTCAACGACAGAGATAAAAATAATTCATCAACTTACTTAGGTAGATACCAAAGACATTTCTTATTAGGTGAAGCTATTCCTTCTATTGATTATGAATACAACTTGGCTAAGCAACTCTTACCAAGTATTACGTTAAACGACGTAAACAACGTAATTCAGTCATATATTAAAGATGAAAACCGAGTAATTATCTTAACCGGGCCAGAAAAAGAAGGTTTGAAAACACCTACAGAAAAAGAAGTTTTAGCTGCTTTAGATGTATCTAAAGTTGAAATTACTCCTTATGAAGATGCAGAAGTTGCCGAATCTTTAATCCGAAACGAAATTACTCCTGGCAAAGTTGTAAAAACATCTAAAAATGATAAATTAGGTACTACCACGTTAGAATTATCAAACGGAGCTAAAGTTACTTACAAAAAAACCGATTTTAAAAATGATGAAATTTTATTTGGTGCACGTAGCTTTGGTGGATCTAACTTGCTTGATAACAATACCTATAAAATAGTACAACACGCTATGAGTACCGTACCACAAGCTGGTATTGCTGGAATGGATCAAAATGCGTTAACAAAATTCAATACAGGAAAACTTTACAGAGTAAGTCCTTTCGTTGGTGGAATAACCGAAGGTTTCTCAGGAAATGCTACTCCAAAAGATTTAGAATATTTATTCCAAACGGTATACGCATATTTCACAGACTTAAATTATGATGTGAATGCTTTTGAATCAGAAAAAAATAAAATGATATCATACTTAGGCAATCTAATGGCACAACCTGAAGTTTTTTTCCAATTAGAAGTTTCTGATTTTATGTACGGTCATAACGATAGATATTCTTCACCAATACCAACTGCTGAAGATTGGAACAAAACCGATTACAAAAAAGCGTATGACTTGTTTAAAGAGCGTTTTGCTGATGCAAGTGATTTTGAGTTCTTCTTTGTTGGTAATGTAACCGATGAACAAATGAAAGGGTTTTCTGAGAAATATGTTGCATCCTTGCCAGCTATAAACAGAAAAGAAACTTATAAAGATACAGGATTCCGAGCTAAAGCTGGGGTTCACAAAAAAGAAGTATTTAAAGGAAACGACGACAAAGCTACCGTTAGAATTTCTTATACTGGAGAAACAACTTACTCTAAGAAAGAAGATTTAGCAATGGAAGCTTTAGGTGAAATTTTAACCATTAAATTAATCGAAGAACTACGTGAAAAAGAAGGTGGTGTTTACGGCGCAAGCGCAAGCGGCAGCTTAAGTAAATTACCTTATGGTTCATACAGCTTCTCTGTTGGTTTCCCTACAAATCCTGCAGATGCCGATAAATTAATTGATTTAACATTAAAAGAAATCGAGAAAATTCAGAAAAATGGTCCTGAAGCAGCTGATTTAACAAAATTTGTAGAAGGTGAGATGACTGATTATACGAAGAGTCTAAAAGAAAACCGTTATTGGTTAAACGTTATGTTAAATGCTTTCTCTAATCAAGAAGATGCTACCAAAGCTTTAGATTTTGAAAAGAATTTAAGAGCCTTAACTACAAAAGACATTCAAGATGTGGCTAATAAATATTTAAATAAAAACCGCATTATTGCTGTGTTAAAACCAGAAACAGCAAAAAAATAAGCTTTTTTATTTTGGTATAAAAACTCCC
>JAHAYQ010000292.1 GCA_018384465.1 Myroides sp.
GATTTATTACTTAATAACATAGCCCGACACATTACTTTAACCCCCGAAGAACAGCAAATTGTATTAAATGCCCTTTCTATGGAAAGTATCAAAGCTAAAACAATTGCTATACAACCCGGTGACGAAGCTCATTTTACCTATTTTGTTCTTAAGGGCGTATTGCGCAGTTACACAATAGACGATAATGGTACCGCGCATATTTTAAGTTTTGCTACACCAGGTTGGTGGGTGGCTGACATGTACAGTTACCTTACGGCAAAACCTGCTATTTTGTACGTGGATGTTATTGAAGATTGTGAAGTATTGGTGTTACAAAAAAAAGACAGTGAACGCTTATTTCAGGAAGTGCCAAAATTAGAACGCTTTTTTAGAATATTAACCGAAAACAACTTAATTGCCAATCAGCAAAGAATTTTAGATAAAATGGCTTTATCTGCAGAAGAGCGTTACGAAAAATTTTTAGACAAACACGCTGACATCGTAAATTGTTTACCGCAAAAATACATTGCCTCTTTTATCGGTGTTACTCCCGAGTTTTTTAGTAAAATGAAAGCTAATATGTTAAGAAGAAAGTAAAGCAAATATTGATTTTCTATTTCTTAATTTAGATTAACTGCCAACAAATAGTAGTGTTGTAATTTTACCATATCAAAATTAAAGAACAACAACATGGCAAATTACATTATACATAAAGCAGATAGCAGAGGTTATGCCGACCACGGTTGGTTAAAATCTCATCATACTTTTTCTTTCGCAGGATATTTTAATCCAGAGCGAGTAAATTTTGGCGCATTACGTGTTTTAAACGACGATTTTGTAGCTGCCGGAATGGGTTTTGGGGAACATCCACACGAAAATATGGAAATTGTTTCCATTCCTTTAGAAGGCAAATTAAGTCATCGTGACAGTACTGGTTCTTCTGGTGTCATTGAAAAAGGTGAAATTCAATTTATGAGTGCAGGCACGGGCGTAACCCACAGTGAAATGAATGGCAGCAGCAGCGAAGATGTGAAATTTTTACAAATTTGGATCATTCCTAATAAAGTAAATATTACACCGCGCTACGGACAAATGTCTTACGAAGTAAATCGCAACGAGTTAAAAACATTGATACAACCCACACCTGCAGAAGGTACCTTGCGCTTACAACAAAACGCTTGGTTTAAGATGGCTAAATTTGATGCCGGTACAGAAACATCAATCAAAATTGAAAATCCTGAAACAAATGGAATCTATATTTTTGTTTTAAGTGGATCGATCGAAATTGATGGAGAAACGCTCAATAGCCGTGATGCAATTGGGGTTTGGGAAACCAATGAAGCAAATGTACAAATTAAAGAAAACAGTGAATTTTTAGTAATAGAAGTTCCAATGAAGATCAACTAATTTAAAAAATGATAAAATTATGAAAAAATGGACAATCGACCCATCACATAGCGAAATTGGGTTCAGAGTAAAACATATGATGTTTACCAACGTTAAAGGTCAATTTGATGATTATACAGCAACAATAGATTTTGATAATGACCTAAAAGATGCTCATCTACAATTTGAAGCCAAAATTAATTCGATCTCTACCAGAAACGCAGATCGTGACAACCACCTAAGAAGTGCTGATTTTTTTGATGTAGAACAATATCCAACATTAAACTTTAAATCAACCCATATTGAAGGTAACGGAAATGAGTACGAAATCACCGGTGATTTAACTATTAAAGGAGTTACAAAACCTATTAAATTACACGCAGAATTTTCTGGTTTAATGACCGATCCATGGGGCAATACCAAAGTAGGCTTAAACTTAGATGGCAAAATTAACCGTAAAGATTTTGGTCTTACTTACAACGCTGCATTAGAAACCGGCGGTGTGTTAGTAGGTGAAGATGTAAAACTAAACGCTGAAATTCAGTTAATTGAAGAAAAATAAAAGTTAATTGTTAATTCTAATTTCCCTTAAAGTACAATCTTTCAACAGATTGTACTTTTTTTATGACAATAGTTTTAGTAAATTGCAAAAAACATTAGATATAATGAAACGAAAAACCCTTATCATGTTATGCGTTTTAGTAGGCGCATCTATTCAACAATCATGTAAAAAAAAGGAAAACACAGCCATGACCTCTGGAAATGACAACCCTTTAATTGCCGAATGGAACACTCCGTTTGAAGTACCACCTTTCGATTTAATTGAAAACAACCATTTTAAACCTGCTATTTTAGAAGGCATTAAAGATCACGAAACAGAAATTAAAAACATTATCAGCAGCACAGAAAAACCAACGTTCGAAAATGTTGTTGTTGCCATAGATAATGCAGGTTCTACACTACGAAAAGTAACTTCGGTTTTATATAATTTAACCAGTGCGCACACCAATGATGAATTGCAAAAATTGTCACAAGAAATGGCTCCTACCCTTTCTGAGCACAATGACAATATTTATTTAAACAACGAATTGTTCCAAAAAGTTAAAGCCGTGTACGATCAACATTTGGTAAGTACACCCGAAACTTTACAACTTACCGACGAACAAAAAATGTTGTTAAACGAAACGTATAAGCGTTTTGTTCGCAGTGGTGCTAACTTATCAAGCGAAGATAAAGAAACACTAAAAAGTTTAAACAGTCAGTTATCTGTGCTTTCTTTACAATATGGAGATAACTTGTTGAACGAAACCAACAGCTACGAATTGGTTATCGATAATGAAGCTGATTTAGCAGGTTTACCCAAAGAATTAATCGCCGCAGCTGCAGGAGAAGCAAAAAGCAAAGAAAAAGAAGGTAAATGGGTGTTCACTTTAAGCAACGCCAGCGTGATGCCTTTTTTACAATATGCCGATAACCGTGAATTACGTAAAACCATTTGGAATGCTTATCAAATTCGTGGCAACCAAAACAACGACAAAGACAATAAAAACTTTGCTCTAAAAATGGCGAACTTACGCATGCAAAAAGCACAGTTATTAGGGTATAAAAACCATGCGGAATATGTTTTAGAAGAAAGCATGGCAAAAACACCTGAAGCTGTTAATAATTTATTGACTAAATTGTGGGAACCAGCCCTGAAAAAAGCGCAGGAAGAAGCATCGGATATTCAAAGTTTAATGCGCACAGAAGGCATTAATGAAGATGTAACTCCGGCTGATTGGCGTTATTATGCTGAGAAAATTCGTAAAGAACGTTACGATTTAGATGAGCAAGAATTGAAACCTTATTTTAGTTTAGAAAACGTTCGCCAAGGAATCTTTGATGTTACAAACAAACTGTGGGGCTTAACTTACAAAGAATTAAACAACGTACCTAAATACCATGAAGATGTCACCGTATGGGAAGTATTTGATAAAGACAACTCTTCATTAGGATTATTATATATGGATATGCACCCACGTGCTTCAAAAAGAGGCGGTGCTTGGATGACCTCGTTCCGCAGTCAACAAATGGAAGATGGTAAACGTAAAGCTCCAGTAATTTCTATTGTTTGTAACTTTACCAAACCAACGGCTAACACACCTTCTTTATTAACCTTTGATGAAACTACGACCTTTTTTCACGAGTTTGGACACGCATTACATGGATTAATGTCAAATGTTAACTACAAAAGTTTAGCGGGAACTAACGTACCAAGAGATTTCGTAGAATTACCTTCACAAGTAATGGAAAATTGGGCTGCTGAACCAGAAGTGTTAAAAATGTACGCAAAACATTATAAAACAGGAGAAGTAATTCCGGACGCATTAATAGAAAAAATGAAAAATGCAGGTACCTTTGATCAAGGATTTGCGACAACTGAATATTTAGCAGCATCGTTTTTAGATATGCAATATCATACAGCTACCACTGAAATTAAAGACGATGTGAACACTTTTGAAATCAATGCTATGAAGAACATTGGATTAATTGATGCAATTATTCCACGTTACCGTTCTACTTACTTCAGTCATATTTTTGCAGGTGGATATTCTTCAGGATATTATAGCTATATATGGAGTGCGGTATTAGATACAGATGCTTTCCAAGCGTTTAAAGAAACCTCTTTATTTGATCAAGAAAAAGCGCGTTTATTCCGAGAAAACGTTTTAGAAAAAGG
>JAHAYQ010000010.1 GCA_018384465.1 Myroides sp.
TCTGCCAGCCCTTGTAGGTGTTAAAAATAAAAGTTGAAATATAAAATAGACCTACACGGTTTAGAAACCTTACAGGATTAAAATGAGTTAAATTAATTGTACTTTTGCTGTATTCAAATTAATCTAATGATTATTCCACAACAAGCATCTTTCAATCAAAAAATAGATTTTGAAAATCCTTACAAAATCGAACTCTACATCAAAAGAGAAGATGTTTTACACAACGAAATTTCTGGCAATAAATTCCGCAAACTAAAATACAATCTAATAGAAGCTAAAGAATTAGGATTTACAAAATTACTAACATTTGGCGGCGCATACTCTAATCATATTGCTGCCGTAGCTGCTGCCGGACGAGATTATGGTTTTGAAACAATTGGTATAATTCGTGGCGAAGAATTGGTATTAAAATATCAGGAGAATCCCACATTAAAAAAAGCATCTGAAAACGGTATGCGATTTTCTTTTGTGAGCAGAACGCAGTATCGCGATAAAACAAATCCAGATTTTTTAGCCGAATTAAAACAACAATTTGGCGATTTCTACTTAATTCCAGAAGGTGGAACCAACGAATTGGCGGTAAAAGGCTGTGAAGAAATTTTAACAACAGATGATGATCTATTCGATTTTATTTGTTGTGCAGTGGGTACCGGCGGAACTATTTCTGGTATAATCAACAGTTTACAACCACACCAAAAAGCTTTAGGTTTCCCCGCATTGAAGGGTGATTTTTTGTTTGATGAAATCCGAAAATATGCTAAAAACGATCGTTGGGACTTGATAACTGATTATCATTTTGGAGGTTACGCTAAAATAAATGAGCAATTAAAGCAATTTATGGATCAGTTTTATAAGAAATATTTAATAACTTTGGATCCTGTATATACATCCAAATTAACTTTTGGTGTAATTGATTTAATTTCAAAAGGTTATTTTAAACCATATTCAAAAATATTGCTAATTCATACTGGAGGTTTACAAGGTCTTCAATCTAACATTGCTGAACTATGAAAAAATTAGTGACCTTACTGTTCACAGGATTTATTTTAATGAGCTGTAGCGCTGCTCATAATGCAAAAGTAAAAGAAAAGATTGCCCAAGAATATGGGGATGGTGATAAAAAAAAGAAAGTAACGGTTAAAACTCGTTCTGAAATTGAGAAGGATAAAACACCTATTGTAGCGAGCAAAACCATTTCAGAAAAGCCGAATAAACCTTTATTAAATAAAAGTGAAACAGAAACCTTGGTGGCTACTTCAACCATCACTACTACTAAAAATACAATAGAAGATTACATTACTTTGTATGCTCCGCTAGCTGTAGAAAGTATGAAGAATTATGGGATACCGGCAAGCATTAAACTAGCACAAGGTATTTTAGAATCGGGTTCAGGTAACGGAACATTATGCCGAACTGCAAATAATCATTTTGGGATTAAATGTAAAGAAGAATGGACAGGTGAATCGGTGGCACATACTGATGATGCTCCAGATGAATGTTTTAGAAAATATCCTTCGGCTTTAGATTCTTACAACGATCATTCTGAATTTTTAGCTAATCGTTCTTTTTACCGCAATTTATTTACCTTAGATAAAAGTGATTATAAAGCTTGGGCAAACGGATTAAAAAAAGCAGGATATGCCACTGATCCTCGCTACCCTCAAAAGTTAATCTCTATTATTGAACGCTATAAATTGTACGAGTACGATCGAATTGCCTTAAATTCAGGATACGTGCCCGTTACAAGTGTTGTAGCAGTAAATTCATCTGCAACAGTAACTCAAGATTACGTTGTACAACCCGGTGACACGCTTTTTGCCATCTCACAAAAGTTTAATTCATCCATTGACAGAATCAGAGCGTTAAATAATTTATCTGGAAACACCATTTCAGTTGGGCAACGTTTGATTGTACAGTAAGTTTATTGATGTTTAAAAAACAGAAATAAAATACAAAATTCTAAAGTATCTGAAGAATTATTTAGAGAATAAGAATATTATTAAACCGAGCTAACCCTCGGTTTTTCTTTTGTGAAAAATCATTAACTTTGTGGGAAGAGCTTTTGGGATAGGGAAAATCAGATAAAACACTATACAACAATACAATATACATTATATAAAAAACTAAAACAATGATTTACCAAAGAAGCAGCGAATTGTTCGTTGAAGCACAAAATTATATACCGGGCGGGGTTAATTCACCCGTTCGTGCGTTTAAATCGGTAGGTGGGACACCTATTTTCGTTAAAGAAGCCAAAGGAGCTTATTTATACGATGAAGACGGAAGAAAATATATAGACTACATCAACTCGTGGGGCCCGATGCTTTTAGGTCACGCTTATCAACCGGTTGTAGATGCGGTTATCGAAAAAACAAAGAAAGGAACATCGTTTGGAACACCAACCGCAATTGAAACCGAAATTGCAAAATTGGCTGTTTCAATGGTGCCTAATATTGATAAAATCCGTTTTGTAAATTCAGGAACCGAAGCGTGTATGAGTGCTGTGCGTTTGGCAAGAGGATTTACAGGAAAAGAGAAAATTATCAAATTTAGAGGTTGTTATCACGGGCACTCCGATTCGTTTTTAATCGCTGCCGGAAGTGGATTATCTACTTTTGGCGTGCCTTCAAGTCCGGGTGTAACCAAAGGAACAGCTCAAGATACATTATTGGCAGATTACAATAATATTGATTCGGTAAAAGCATTGTTTGAAGCTAACAAAGGCGAAATCGCATGTATTATTGTAGAGCCAGTTGCAGGAAATATGGGGTGTGTACCACCAGTAAATAATTTCTTACAAAAACTACGTGAATTGTGCGATGCGAATGGTGCATTATTAATTTTTGATGAAGTTATGACCGGTTTCCGCTTGGCAAAAGGTGGCGCGCAAGAATTGTTTAGTGTAAAAGCTGATATCGTTTGTTTTGGAAAAGTCATCGGTGGCGGGTTGCCAGTTGGTGCTTTTGCAGCACGCAACGAAATTATGGATTATTTAGCTCCGGTTGGTCCGGTTTATCAGGCGGGAACATTGTCTGGAAATCCGTTGGCAATGGCTGCAGGTTTGGCAATGTTGCAAGTAATTAATAACGATGCGGAACTGTTTAATCGATTGGAAGAAAAAACGGCTTATTTAGAAGCCGGTTTAAGAAAAGTTTTGACCGAAAACAACAAAACATTTGTGATTAATAGAGTGGGGTCTATGATTTCGGTTTTCTTTTGTGAAAATGCAGTAGAAAACTACGAAGATGCCAGTAAAGCTGATACTCCAGAATTTAAAGCCTTTTTTCACGGATTGTTAGAACGCGGCATTTACATTGCTCCTTC
>JAHAYQ010000014.1 GCA_018384465.1 Myroides sp.
GACGAAAATGGTGAAATGCAAATAAACACTCCGTTTCCTGGTAGTTTCCAAATAATGGCAACTCAAGAAATTGGCGAAGTACAAGCCGATACCACCTACCCACTTAATTACAGATCAATGTATGATTTGCAAGGTGTGCAATTTGTAATGGATCGACCAATAATAGGGAAAAAAGTATTGAAATCGAACGGAGATTTTAAAGCCAAAAATAAAAGCGATGCCTTAATTGTTACGGTTCGTTCACAAGGTAAAGAACAAGAAGTTACGCTGTTAGGTTCTCAAGGACAAATGGGTGTGCCACACTCGTTTCAATTAGGTGAGTTAGAATTTACCTTAATTTACGGATCAAAAGTCCATACAACGCCTTTCCAAGTGCGCTTAAACGACTTTATTGCTGAAAAATATCCTGGAACTGAAAAAAGTTATTCTTCTTTTGAAAGTCAGGTAACTATCATAGATCCTGAAAAAACTTTTGATTACCGTATTTATATGAATCACGTGTTAGATCATAAAGGATATCGATTTTTTCAAGCTTCATACGACCCAGACGAACTAGGTACACACTTATCTGTAAACCACGATTGGTGGGGAACATGGATTACTTACGTTGGTTATACCTTACTTTATATTTCTATGCTGTTAATTTTATTCACTAAAAACACTCGTTTTAACGATTTACGTAAAAAATTAAACAAAGTTCGAGAAAAAAAGGCGGCATTAACTACTATAATGCTTTTGTTTGGACTATTTACAGCATCAGCACAGCATCAACACAACGCACCTACTAATGCTCAAATTGATTCATTATTAGTAAAAACCACCGTATCTCAAGAACATGCCGATTTGTTTGGATCTATCATTGTTCAAGATCATGGTGGACGTATGAAACCTATTAATACCTTTTCATCTGAATTATTGCGTAAAGTAAGTAAAGACGATCATTTTAAAGGGATGGATTCAGATCAAGTAATGTTATCTATCACTCAATTTCCGCAGTTGTGGTATCATGTCCCAATCATCAATTTAAAACGTGGAAACGATAGTATTCGCTCAATAATTGGTATACCTGCTGATGCAAAATTAGCATCCTTATCTGATTTCTTTGATGATCGTGGAAACTACAAATTAGATAAATTCTTAGACGAAGCGTATCAAGCATCTGTAAAAAATCAATTTCAAAAAGATTTTATTGCTGCCGATGAAAAAGTTAATCTGTTATATTCAGCAATAAGTGGACAAATTTTAAGAATCTTTCCAATTCCTGGACACGAAAACAACAAATGGGTTTCATATTTAGAGTTAAATGAATCGGGTATTACAGGAACCGATTCTCTTTATACCAAGAATATTTTACCGATGTACACTACCTCGTTGTTAAAATCAATCGAAACAAAAGATTTTACAGCGTCAGACGATTTATTAGAATCAATCAAAAACTATCAAAATAAATTTGGTAGTGATGTAATGCCCTCTGAACAAAAAGTTAAAGCCGAAATTTTATATAATAAATACGACATCTTTAAAAAATTGTTCTCGTACTATATGTATATTTCTGTTGCTTTATTTGTGGTAGTACTGATACGTATTTTTAAAGACAACACAATTTTACGCACCTTGTGTAAGGTTTTTATCGGAATAAACATTTTCTTTTTTGTGCTACACACTGGTGGATTAATAGCTCGTTGGTACATTTCAGGTCATGCACCGTGGTCTGATGCTTATGAATCGATGATCTACGTGGCATGGGCAACCATGTTGTTTGGATTTATTTTTGGAAAAAAATCTGAACTAACCATTGCTTCTACCGCGTTCGTTGCCGGAATGATTTTGATGATTGCACATTGGAACTGGATGGATCCATCAATTGGCACATTAGCTCCAGTACTTGATTCATATTGGTTAATGATTCACGTAGCCATCATTGTAGCGAGTTATGGTCCGTTTGCTTTAGGTATGATTTTAGGTCTTGTAGCTTTATTCTTAATGATATTTACCACTAAGAATAACAAAAAGCGTATGGAATTAAACCTGAAAGAAATTACCTATATTAATGAAATGGCACTAACCGTTGGGTTGGTAATGTTGACCATTGGTAACTTCTTAGGCGGACAATGGGCCAACGAAAGTTGGGGACGCTATTGGGGATGGGATCCTAAAGAAACTTGGGCATTGATATCTATTATGGTTTATGCATTTGTAATTCACATGCGTTTTGTACCTGCTTTACGCGGTTTGTGGATTTACAACTTAATGTCGGTATTAGCATTTTATAGTATTATGATGACCTATTTTGGAGTTAACTTCTATTTATCAGGTCTTCACTCTTATGCAAAAGGCGACCAGGTGGTAACACCAACCTTTATTTGGTTTTCGGTAGCAACTATAGCAATTTTAGCATTTTTCGCTTTCTTTAAATACAAAAAATATTACAAGAAATAATCGTAAAGCTTCCGAAATTCGGAAGCTTTTTTTATCTTTAACAAAAGAATTCAGCAATGAAAACAAGCATGAAAAATTTTTTGTTATCTATTAGTTCACTATTTATGTTTGCCTGCTTTGGCGGTAAAAAAGTGTACACGGTAGATGAAAGCACTAAAGAAAAGTTAACAACTATGGAAGATGTAAAAAGCATTTATGATTTTAAAGTAGAAACCATTAGTGGCGATACGTTAGATTTAGCCACGCTTAAAGGCAAAAAAGTACTTATTGTAAACACGGCTTCAAAATGCGGGCTAACACCACAGTTTGAACAATTAGAGGCGTTGTATCAACAATACAAAGATCAAAATTTTGTAATCATTGGTTTTCCTTCAAATGATTTTATGGGACAAGATCCGGGTACTAACGAAGAAATAGCCGAATTCTGTCAATTAAATTACGGAGTAAGCTTTCCTATGATGGCAAAAGTTGTGGTAAAAGGAAAAGACAAGCACCCATTGTACCAATATTTAACTGAAAAAGCACACAACCAAATTGATGATTTTGATATAGAATGGAATTTTCAGAAATTCTTAATTAACGGAAATGGTACTATTGATAAAGTAGTAAGTCCGCGAACTTTACCCAATACTCCTGAAATTATTGATTGGATTAAAGCATAAAAAAAACCGAAAAGACTTTTAAAGTCTTTTCGGTTTTTTTATTTAGAATCGGCAGTTGGTTCAGCAGCTGCTTTTTTCTTGTTTCTTGGGCGTAACTTACCGTATGAACCTCGACAAATTTTCCCTCTTTTAGTTTTCATATCTCCTTTTCCCATAAGACTAAAAATTTGAAGTTAATAAACTCAAATATAAGCTTTTTAATCTTAATAAGCAAACACATTGATATGAAGCAATTACTCCGTAACTTCTTCTTCTGTTTGTAATGATTGTAAGTAAGCATCGTATTCTTCATCTGTTTCATCTAATGTTTCTTCTTCATATTTGCCCAAGCTTATTTTAAAATCGTCAGCCGAGCCTTTTACAGTAATAGGAATCCCTATTATTCCAAATGGGGGCAATCCTAAGCGCATTCCAACGTTCATGTTTCCATCTAAAGTTACTTGGCCTTCAACCCTTGGTCTAAATCCGGCTATTTTAAACTTAGTACGAGGAATAGTTAACACGTTGTTTTCTATAGTCGATTTTATGACTACGTTCTTTACGTTGGCATCGTGCAAGGCATCAGTTTTAGTTTCTTTAGCTACGGCGTTAAACAATTTAAAACCCTGAAATTGTATATTTTCTAAAGTAAGATCTCCTCCACCCATTAATGAAGGCATTACAGGATACATATCGGCATTTAACCTTCCTGTTAATTGATAATTTAATGATACTTGTCCCGAAGCACTTTCGGCTGCCGATACCATTTCTCTAAATAAAGTAAGTTCTTTATATGCCTTTTGTATATCGAAATGTTGAGCTTGAATATCAAAATCAAACAAAGCCGATCGAGACGATATAGGTTCGTAAGTAGCATTTAAACTAAACGATGTATCAATAAGATCAAAAGTGGTTTGATTTACTTTTAATTTTTGTTCTGCTATTTGTAAAGCTCCTTTTAAATTATAAAGCTCTAAATCATTAAATCGGACTTTTTTAGCATCGGCCGTTAAATCAAAAGCTATATGGTTTGGCAATAAAACCACCCCACCTTCTGATGTACTATTGCTTGCTTCTGCCATAAAACTATTAACATCTATAAAATCAGTTGTTACCGATAACGAACCTTTTAAAGTCGCATTGTTCGATAAAAAGTAATTGATGTAATTTTCTAAATGTCCATTTAAAACAAATCGTTGCTTATCGTAATTCATAGTAACATCACTCATCTTGATTTGTTTTCGGAAAAAATTGAACTTTCCGTTTTGAAATACAAAATCATGAGGAAAATAATCTGATTTTACTCTAATTTTTTTCAACAGTACAAAACCTCTGTTTCTAATAGATGATGCTTCATCGGCTCCGCCCTTTCCTTTAATTTTTAAATCAGCCTCAACCGATCCTTCAACATCCCAACCTTCTACTTTAAAAACTTGATAAAGATTACCTAAATTTAGTTTTCCTTTGGTTCCGATATCAAAAACCAAATTGTTAAAGTTAAACAAATCGGCATTTAATTGAAACGGTTCGTTTGCCAATACAAAAGAAATAGGCAGTAACTTTATGTGCAAATCGTTCATAGATCCTTTTGGAGAACTTATATGCGTTTCTAATGAAATTTTTTCTAAAGGAACATCTGGCAAATCGTTATATTTTAAATAACCATTTTTTAATTTTATCACCGATGCTACCACCGGAATTTTGTTTTTAGCCCAATCTAATCTGCCTTTTGCTTTAGTTGTTACAGTGAGCTCGCCAGCAAAATCGACTTCTTTTATTGGAAAGATGTTCTTCACTTCGGTTAAATTAACAAAAGCATTTAAATCGGCATCAACATTGTAATCGATTAAATTGTCGACTTTTAATTTTCCTTTTACAAAATTACTCCCCGATTTTACATCTATGTTTTCAAAAGAAGCTGCTGTATGAAGATAATTACCATCTGTATTGGTCGCCTTTAAATTAAAAGACACAAAATCTAACGCAGTAGGCATTTTATTCCATTGAAAAAATCCATCTTTCCAAACAGCATCAATAGAAAAAGTAGGAATTTCTTGAATTTTTGTTTGCAAACTTCCATTTGCTAAGGTCTTTTCAGTTGCTACATAATTTCCCTTTACAAAACCATGTAATGCAACATTTCCTTGCAATTTCATGCCATCTATCGCTAAGGTTTTCCAAAGATCGGTTACATTTAATTGTGAATTCAGCTCGGCATCAACATACATAGGCATTTTGTAGGTTGCTTTTCCTTTAGCAAATCC
>JAHAYQ010000030.1 GCA_018384465.1 Myroides sp.
AAAATTCTGAAGGTTATCCACATATCTAAACAAACGTTGCTTAGAAAGTTCTGTTTTTTGTTGTACGCTAATTTCATATTCGCTTTTGCCAGTGGCAATATAAACCGATAAAAAAACCACTGCCAACGCAACGATTATAACTACATATTTTAGTACCTTCATAAAAATTTAGTCTTTTAAAACATTTTTTATCAAATAAAGTATCGCAATAAAAGTCAATAAACCAAGTAAAACCCACAAACTGCCTTTGTAATACGTTTTATGCATTTGTAAATCTTTGCGGTACATAATTACGATGATGATAACGAAAACAATGATAAATGCTACCGCGAAAATGATTTGACCTTGAGAAAACATACTTTTTTATACAAATATAATTAAATTATTCCATAAAAAAAGAAGCTGTTAAACAGCTTCTTTTAATTATATCTTAACGGTCCAGTTAAACGGATCATCTGCTAATTTATTTTGTAGCTTCGTTAACGCTTCTTTTAATTGTAAAGCATACGAATCTTCATCTGCTACTACAGGTAATTGGTAGTAATCTTCTTTATACTGAAAACCTTCAATTTGATTCACTACTGCGGCGGTACCGGCACCAAAAATTTCTTTTAATGTACCATTTTTAGCGGCTTCTACAATAAAATCAACTTTCACTGGCTCTATTTTAAACTCAAATCCTAAGTGTTCACCAATAGCAATTAAACTTTTACGAGTAACACCGTCTAAAATTCGGTCTGATGTAGGTGCAGTAAATAAAGTATTATCTATTCTAAAAAACACATTCATTGTTCCCGATTCTTCTAAATGAGTATGGGTTGAATCTGTCCAAATTACTTGATTAAAACCTGCTTCTTGAGCTAATTTAGTAGGATAAAACTGAGCAGAATAATTACCGGCAGCTTTAGCAGCTCCAATTCCACCATTTGCGGCTCTACTATAATAATCAGCTATTTGTACTTTAATTTTTCCAGAATAATATGATTTTGCAGGTGACAATAAGATGCAAAACAAAAACTCGTTTGATGGACTTGCAATAACACCACTTTCAGTAGCAATCATAAACGGACGGATATATAAAGAATTTCCTAATCCTTTACGAACCCAGTCCTTTTCAATGTTGATTAATTCTTTTAAACCACCAATGAAACGATCTTCGTCAATAGCAGGCATTGCTAAACGGATAGCCGATTTATTAAAACGCTCAAAATTTTGATCTGGTCTAAACAACCAAATCTCGTCGTTTTCATCTTTATAAGCTTTCATTCCTTCAAAAATAGCTTGCCCGTAGTGAAAAACACGCGCTGATGGATCTAAGGTAATAGGTGCATAAGGTTTGATTTCCATCGTTCCCCATTCTCCATTTTTATACTCACATACCAACATGTGATCAGTAAATTTTGCTCCAAATTTCAGATCTTCAAAATCAAATGTATCGATTTTAGAAGAAGCTACTTTCGTTATCTTTAGGTTGTTTAAAATGTTTGCGTCCATTTTGCGTAATACTCTTTTAAAAATTGGTTATGTTGTTTTAAATTTTACAAAATTACAAAATTTAATTCTTCTTTAACCGCTTAGATTATGTATTTTTCAACAATCAATATGTATTCATAGAAATATTTTAAAGTTTCATTTTTTTTAGAAAATATTTGAATTAAAGTCGGTTAAGGCATTTTTTAAACTACATTTTCTATATTTGTAAAAAAATTATAAACAATGAAACAAGTTTTATTGGCAGTAGCAACCATAACTTTTATGGTATCGTGCAACAAAAAAGTTGAGAATGAAATGAATGTGGATGCCCCACAAATTTCGTATCAAGTATTTGGCGACAGCATTAGTGCAGAAGGTGCACTTTCTAAAGATGAAATGTTAGCAAAGTATCAAACAATGAGCTTAACAGATACCTTGGAAGTTAAATTCGCTTCTGAAATTATATCTACCTGCAAAAAGAAAGGATGTTGGATGACTTTGAATTTAGCAGAGGGAAAAGAAACTTTTGTAAAATTTAAAGATTATGCTTTTTTTGTTCCCAAAGAAGGAGCCGAAAACCATGCCACTATCATAGCGGGTAAAGCTTTTATTACTGAAACTTCGGTTGATGAATTGAAACATTATGCCAAAGATGCTGGTAAAACTGAAGAAGAAATTGCCACAATTACAGAACCTAAGGTGGAATATCGTTTTATGGCCGACGGCGTTTTAATTGCTGAAAACAACTAAATGAAACATTTTTTTTTATTATCTTTTACTGTAATGGTTTTGTTTGGTTGTAACGAAAAGCACAATCAAACCGAGACTATTACACCAAAAGATGGCGTACAATCTACTAATTTTCAGATGTATGAAATGTCTGAAATGGCTTCGTTAATGGAACAAATGTACGCCTACAATACACAGCTTAAAGAACGCATTTTAACTGGTGCACCATTGGGTGAATATCCCCAAGCATTTGATAAGTTACACATCGCCGTTTTAACAGACGCTTCAGATCGTGATGCTTTTTTTAACGATCAAGCTTTTAAATTTATTGAGGCGCAAAAGGCAGTGTATAATCAAACAGAAAATGCCAAAGAAAATTTTAACAAAATGGTTAATCAATGTTTGGAATGCCATGCAAAAAAATGTGGTGGACCAGTACCAAGAATTAAAAAATTGCTTATTCCCGAATTATGAATCGTGAATTAATTGTTACAGAAGACGGTTCACACTCGTTATTTGTGAAAGATTTAGGCGAAACTTTTCACTCTAAACACGGTGCCATACAAGAATCAGTACACGTATATATAAAAAACGGACTACAAAACATAGATAAAGAAGCTATTAGTGTTCTAGAATTTGGTTTTGGCACAGGTCTTAATGCTTTGCTTACTTTTGAGTACGCTCAATTACACCACAAAGAAATCAATTACGAAACTATTGAAGCATACCCTTTACAGCCTCAAGAATACGAGCTATTAAACTATAGCGACTTACTTCGAAGCAACCTAAGTTTGCAAACGTTGCATGAGTTGCCTTTTAATGAAGAAGTTGAAGTGGCCAAAAATTTTCGCTTTTTAAAACATCTTTCTAAAATTGAAGATTTTAATTCAGATAAATCTTTTGATATTATATATTATGATGTTTTTGGATACGATTTTCAAAGTGAACTTTGGAGCGAAAATATTTTAGAAAAAGCTTACCGATTGCTAAAACCTGATGGCATATTGGTTACTTATGCTTGTAAAAGTATTGTGAATAAAAGATTAAAACAGATTGGATTTAATATAAAAAAATTAGCCGGACCACCCGGAAAAAGAGAAATGACATTTGCTGTTAAAAAAATCTAAAAATCAACTCTTGATCCTCTGTTTTTAGTATATTTATAAAAAATACATATTATGACAGAACGATTAAATCATACGATAAATATTCTTGAAAAAGTAAGCTTTAGTAAAGATTTATTTATCAAGGAAGTAAATAAAGCGATTGCACTTTTGCTTCCGTTTGAAGTTGATCAATTAAAAAAATGGATTATTGATTTCACTAAAAATAAATCTGAGTTTGAAGATGTTTTAGTGTTAGTATAAAAAATAAGGTTGGAAATTTTCCAACCTTATTTTTTTGGTGCTTTTGGGCTAATGATTGCCACGTCTTGGAAAGCTATTGCCCCCTTAACTACACCCGATATGGTGTTTCTTAAAGCATCAATTATATGAATTTTTAATTCATTTTTAGGAAAAATCAAACTCACTTCACGCGATGGTTTGGGATTTGCAAACTCCAACACGTTTTTTTTGTCACTTTCGGTCAATGTTAACGTGTGCAAATAAGGTAAAAACGTTACCCCTAGACCTTCGTTTGCCAAACCAATTAATGTTTCAAAACTACCAGAGGTTAATTCAAACCTGCGATTTGGATCTAATTTTGAAGCTTTACAAATATTCAATATCCCGTTGGTAAAACAGTGACCGTCTTGCAACAATAATATTTCGTTTATATTTAAATCCTCAGGTGTTAATTCTTTTAAATCACCTCTGAACTCTTGCGGAAAATACCCTACAAACGGTTCGTAATACAAAACAATTTCTTTTAAGTCGGCTTCGTTTAAAGGCGTAGCGGCAATAGCAGCATCTAATTGACCCTTTTGCAATCTACTAATAATTTCCTCTGTAGTATGCTCTTCGATGATTAAATTAATTTTAGGATATTTCTTTATAAAATTGTTTAGAAACATCGGTAATAAAGTAGGCATAATGGTAGGAATAACCCCTATTTTAAAATCTCCACCAATAAATCCTTTTTGTTGTTCCACTATATCTTGAATACGATCTGCTTCGTTTACGATATTTTTTGCTTGTTCAACAATTTTTTTTCCTACTTCAGTTAACTGTATCGGTTTTTTATTTCGATCAAAAATTTTTATATCCAGCTCCTCCTCTAATTTCTGTATTTGCATACTTAAGGTAGGTTGGGTAACAAAACACTTTTCTGCAGCAAGGGTAAAGTTCTGAAATTCTGCAACAGCAAGCACATAATTTAATTGGGTTATAGTCATTGTAAGAGTTTTTAACTATATGTTAATTGAAACTATCGATAATATTAATACAAATATCGGTTTTTTATTCGTAAATTTGATAGTGAATTAAAAAAAGAAATTATGAATCATTTAGGACTACCAGCAAAAGAAACAAAGGAAACTATTGAACTTTTAAACGGTTTATTAGCAAACTTTCAAGTGTATTATCAAAATTTAAGAGGTTTGCATTGGAACATTCGCGGTAAACGCTTTTTTGATCTGCATGCTAAATTTGAAGAGTTGTATAACCAAGCGCAATTACGTATTGATGAAATCGCAGAGCGCGTATTAACTTTAGGAGGCACGCCATTACACTCTTTCGATGATTACATCAAAAACAATAAATTAAAAGTAGGAAAGAATATTAACAACGACGAAGAAGCTGTTGAGTTAGTAATTAAATCATTAAGTGGCTTGTTGAAGATTGAACGTGAAATTCTGGAAAAATCAGATGAAATTAGCGATGAAGGTACCAATTCTATGATGAGTGACTTGATTACCGAACAAGAAAAAGACATTTGGATGATGCAAGCGTTTTTAGGGTAA
>JAHAYQ010000040.1 GCA_018384465.1 Myroides sp.
ACAAAACTTATACTTGTAAATATTATTACAAAGAAAAATAAAAATGTATTTTTGAAAAGAATTTTAGATTTCATAGCCTTGAATTTATCATATTTTATTGCTAAACGTTTAGCAACTTCTAAAAAGTATAAAAGTAGTGTTTCTGCACCAATTATAAAAATTGCCATTGCGGCAGTAGCTATTAGTGTGGTTATGATGTTGGTATCGGTGGCTACTGGTTTAGGATTGCAGCAGAAAATACGCGATAAAATCACTTCGTTTAATGGGCATGTAGTGATTTCGAATTTCGACAACAATCAGTCTGAAATTACCTTAGAACCTATTTCTACCGATCAACATTTTTATCCTGAATTCACCGATGTGCCCGAAGTTACTGCCGTACATCCGTTTGCGACGAAGGCAGGGGTGGTTCGTACTGAAAAATCGTTTGAGGGTATTGTGTTTAAAGGCGTTGATGAAAACTATCAATGGAATTACCTACAAGATTATTTAATTGAAGGTAATTTGCCGAAATATGAAGCGGAAGGAATGACGAACGAAGTGCTGATTTCAAGTTATTTAGCCAATAGATTAGAACTAAAAGTAGGAGAGAAGTTACCGACTTATTTTTTAAGAAATCAAGAAGCTAAAGTGCCTAATGTGCGGTCGTTTACTATTGTGGGTATATACGATTCGGGCTTCCCACAATTTGATGAGATTTTTGTATTGGGCGATTTAAAACACGTACAGAGGCTAAATCGTTGGGAAGCTGATAAAGTAGGTGGTTTTGAAGTTTTCGTGAATGATTTTTCTAAAATTGATCAAATAGCCGATAAAATTTACAGTCATATTCCATCTACCTTAAACAGTGAGCCCATTACTACTAAATATTTTAATATTTTTGATTGGTTGCAATTGTTTGATTTTAACATCTACATCATCGTAGGCATGGTTTTTTTGGTTGCAATGATCAACGTTATTGTGGCACTTTTAGTATTGATTTTAGAACGCACGCAAATGATTGGTGTGTTAAAAGCTTTGGGAACTTCTAATTGGACCATCAGAAAAATATTTGTTTACAATGCTACTTACATCGTGTTAGTGGGCTTAATAATTGGCAATGTAGTAGGTATGGGCTTGCTTTTATTGCAACAGCATTTTGGCATTATAACGTTAGATCCAGCACAATATTACGTAAAAGAAGCGCCGGTTTATTTGTCGGTAGGTTACATCCTTTTAATAAATGCTTTAATGATTGTAATGAGTTATCTAATAATGTTAATACCTTCGTATTTAATTACTCAAATTAGTCCTGTAAAATCATTGAAATTTCAATAAATAAACAAGCCGTTTCTTTTTGAAACGGCTTGTTTGTTATTATAATTAAGTGATCTTTTAAATGAATAAGTGTATTAAATGGTACACACCAATAGCCATTAATGCAGAGACTGGAATAGTTAAAATCCATGCCCATAATAAGGAGATGGTTACTCCCCAACGAACGGCAGAAATACGTTTTGTAACCCCAACTCCAATAATTGATCCTGTGATTGTGTGTGTAGTAGAAACTGGTATTCCCATGTGTTCGGTAACATATAAAGCAACAGCACCAGCGGTTTCGGCAGCAACACCTTCTAACGGAGTTACTTTTGTAATTTTAGATCCCATGGTTTTAACAATTTTCCAACCACCACTCATGGTTCCTAAAGCAATGAAAAAGAATGATGCTAATGGCACCCATCCCCAATGACTAACGAAGTAACTGAATCTACCGGCATTTTCAATGCTTTCGTACGGATTATCAAAACCTTCTGGTAATCCCATGTGAAAACTAATAACAGCCGCTCCAATAATACCCATTACTTTTTGTGCATCATTACCACCGTGACCTAAACTAAACAAGGCTGATGATACCAACTGTAATTTTTTAAACCATTTTTCAGCTTTATGCGGCAATGTATTCCTACAGACCCACATAATAAAAACCGTTATAAAATAGGCTAAAACCATACCTAACAACGGTGCTAAAAAGATAAAAGCAATAATAGGCAATACCTTAGCATACACAATAACATCTTCACCATTTATATTGAATCCACCGGCATGAGCAATAGCTGCACCAATAAAACCGCCAATTAAGGTATGTGATGAAGAAGATGGTATGCCCAATTTCCATGTTGCTAAATTCCAAAGTATAGCAGCAATAAGTCCAGCAAAAATTACTTCAAGAGTAATAAACTGCTCATTGACAGATTTTGCAATGGTATTACCAATTTTAAATTCGCCAATAATGTAAAGCGATATAAAGTAAGCAGCAAAGTTAAATGCAGCCGCCCATAAAACAGCCTGAAACGGCGTTAAAACCCGTGTGGTTACAATGGTAGCAATAGAGTTTGCAGCATCGTGAAACCCGTTTATATAATCAAAGCCTAACGCCAACACAATAATTACCAATAACAGTAACGCACCGTTGACATCAAGGTTTGCAAATAAGTCAAATATTTCCATATCGTTTTACTGAAATTAGGCGTACTTAACCGTAATGGTCTCTAAAACGTTGGCAACGCGTCGGCAGCTATCTGTAGCTGTTTCCAATGCGTCCATTACCTCTTTGTATTTAATAATTTCGATAACGTTTGTTTCGTTTTCAAAAATATCAGCAACAGCACGATCAAAAACCTTATCGGCTTTACGTTCTAAACGTAAAATAACTTTACATCCTTCAGCAATTGCTTTAAGATGTTTCATATCTTTTAGGTATAGAATACATTGTGCTACTTGAGTACAAGCCTCTAAATTAGCTTCGGTAAGCTTGCGTAACGGTTTGGTTACTTTATCAATTTGATACAAACGCATACGCGATGCAGCATCACTTAAATGATCGGCAATTTCATCCACTGCTGTCATTAAGTTATTAATATCTTCGCGGTCAAACGGAGTTATAAAGTTTCTTTCTAACTCTAAACGAGTAGTTTGTACAATCGACTCAATTTCAGATTTTAAAACTTCTACTTCTTTAAGTGATTTTTCACGATCGTTAGCTGGTAAGTTTACCGCTTCATGTAATGTTTCAGATAATAATTTAATTTTACCTGCAGCTTGTTCAAACAAAGGGTAAAATGTTTTATCTTTTGGAACTAAAAATTGAAAGATTGAATTTAAAGACATGTGTTCATTAATTTTTTCGCACGGCGAAGGTAATAATCTAATGTTAACTTAATATTAAGTTTACATTTAAAATTTAAAAAAACCTACTCCTTACTTTTTTTTGAATTACAAAGGATATTTGTATTTTAGCAAGATTTAAAAACTTTTATTAAAATGGATTTAAACTTCAATAAAAACGAAGATCACAATAAATTACTTTTGTCAGAGTTAAGACAAAAATTTGCCAAAGTAAAATTAGGTGGTGGCGAAAAACGAATAGAAAAGCTACACCAACAAGGCAAAATGACCGCACGCGAACGAATTGATTACCTTTTCGACAAAGATAGTAAATCAATTGAAATCGGAGCTTTCGTGGGCGATGGTATGTACGCAGAACACGGTGGTTGCCCATCGGGTGGTGTAGTTGTTAAAATAGGTTATGTAAAAGGTAAGCAAGTTATTGTGGTTGCTAACGATGCTACGGTTAAAGCTGGAGCGTGGTTTCCAATCACTGGTAAGAAAAACTTACGCGCCCAGGAAATTGCTATGGAAAACAAATTACCTATTATTTATTTGGTAGATTCTGCGGGAGTTTATCTTCCTATGCAGGATGAAATCTTCCCTGATAAAGAAAATTTTGGTCGAATTTTCCGCAACAATGCCATTATGTCCTCAATGGGCATCACTCAGATTGCTGCAGTTATGGGTAGCTGTGTTGCCGGCGGTGCTTATTTACCAATTATGAGCGACGAGGCATTGATTGTTGATAAAACAGGATCTATTTTCTTAGCGGGATCTTATTTGGTAAAAGCGGCCATTGGTGAATCTATCGATAATGAAACTTTAGGTGGTGCCACTACGCATACAGAAATTTCGGGTGTTACTGATTACAAATCGAAAGACGATAAAGATTGCTTAGATACTATTAAAAACATTATTGATAAGTTAGGCGATTATGATAAAGCAGGCTTTAACCGCATCGAGGCTAAAAAACCTACACTAAATCCCGAAGAAATTTACGGCATTTTACCGAAATCAAGAGCCGAACAATATGATACTATGGAAATCATCAAGCGTTTGGTTGACGATTCGGAATTTGAAGAATACAAAGCAGGTTACGGTCAAACAATTATTACTGGTTACGCACGCATAGATGGTTGGGCAGTAGGTATTGTTGCCAATCAACGCAAGGTGGTGAAAACAACCGGCGCTAAAACTAAACCAAGCGAAATGCAGTTTGGCGGCGTAATTTATTCTGACTCTGCCGATAAGGCAACTCGTTTTATTGCAAACTGTAACCAAAAGAAAATTCCTTTAGTGTTTTTACAAGACGTTACCGGATTTATGGTAGGCAGTAAATCAGAACACGGCGGAATTATAAAAGACGGTGCTAAAATGGTAAATGCCGTAAGTAATTCAGTGGTGCCAAAGTTTACAATCATCATGGGTAACTCATACGGTGCTGGAAATTATGCTATGTGCGGAAAGGCGTACGACCCGCGTTTCTTTTTAGCTTGGCCAAGTGCTGAATTAGCTGTAATGGGCGGTGCTCAAGCTGCTAAAGTATTGCTACAAATTGAAGCATCTTCTTTAAAAGCAAAAGGCGAAGAACTTACTGCTGAAAAAGAAGCTGAGTTGTTCGATAAAATCAAAGCAAAATACGATGCTCAGGTTTCTCCGTACTACGCGGCTGCTCGTTTGTGGACAGATGCCATCATTGATCCGTTAGAAACAAGAACTTGGATTTCTATGGGGATTGAAGCGGCTAATCATGCGCCCATAGAAAAACCGTTTAACTTGGGAGTGATCCAAGTGTAATTTTAGTTTCACACTGAAGATTTTAATTTTAAACGTAGTCGAAAATATTTAGTTTCCGGCTACGTTTAAAGTTTATGCCCTTGTCATTATAAAAATTGCTGCTATTTAAAGAGGTTTAAAATATGATTAAAGAAAATTCAACGGCATACGAACGGTATTTACCATTAGTAACCGCCGTAGCCATGTTTATGCAATCGTTAGATGGCACTATTCTAAATACATCGCTTCCCAGTATAGCAGCCGATATGAGTTATTCGCCACTAGAAATGCAATCGGTTATTGTTAGTTATACACTTACATTAGCTTTGTTTATTCCATTGTCAGGTTGGTTGTCTGATAAATTTGGAACAAGAAAAATGTTTATGTTTGCTGTATTTCTCTTTACTTTAGGGTCGCTTTTCTGTGCCTTATCTGTAGATTTACTTACATTAAACCTATCGCGTATTTTACAAGCTATTGGTGCCTCTATGATGGTGCCTATTGCCCGCTTGGCTATTTTGTATCAGTATCCACGCAGCGAATTGTTAAAAATAATGAACTACATTACCATACCCGGATTATTAGGGTTAGTGGTAGGGCCAAGTTTAGGAGGTTTCTTATCAGACAATATATCTTGGCATTGGATTTTTTTAGTGAATTTGCCTGTGGGAATCATCGGTATTATCCTGGCGTACAAAATTATGCCTAATTACAAAAACACTGTTGGTAAGTTTGATTTTTTAGGCTTGTTGTATTTTAGTTTGGCGTTGGTATTTATAACCTTAGCCATGGAAATAAGCAGTGTAGGCATCAACCATTACACCTTAATTTTAGGATTGGTTTTTTTAGCCGGTTTGTTGTTTACACTTTATTACCGACATTTTAAAAGGACGGCGAAACCAATTATCGACTTAAATCTTTTTAAAATTAGAACGTTGCGTATTGGTTTAATAGGTAGCCTTATTACTCGGTTTGGCATTAGTGGCTTGCCTTTTCTCTTACCTTTAATGATGCAAGTTGGCTTTGATTTTTCAGCGTCAAAATCGGGCATGATGTTGTTGCCATCCGCTTTAACTACTATAGCCGTAAAACCTTGGATTCCTAAATTGGTAAAGAAATTTGGCTATCGTACAATCCTTATGAGTAATACGTTGTTTTTGGCGGTCATAATTTTTGTTTTCAGCTTTATGGAAAAAGATACGCCACTTATGTATTACATATTGCTTATGATTGCTTACGGAGCATTTACTTCGATACAAATGACGTCTATGAACACGATTTCATTATCCGATTTAAACGACGATCAAGCCAGTGGCGGTAATAGTTTGCTAACAATTATGCAACAATTATCGGTTAGTTTCGGAATTTCTATTGCCGCATTAATTTTAGCATTCTACAAAGATCAAATGGATTTTTACCACGGCGATTTGGTAACGGCTTTTCATTATACCTTGATAACTTTAGCGGTATTAACAGCCTTATCAAGTTTAACATTTACCAAGTTAAAGCGAAACGATGGGGAAAAATTGTCGGGAAAATAAATAATATTCGTTGGTTTAATCTTCAGCACCATACCAGGGGTGTTTTTGTAATAAACGCACCGTTGGATTGATAAAAAGCAGAAAGAATAAAGAGGTAAACGTATTGCTTATAGTAAAAGCTATAGCTACTTGCATGGCAGGCTGATCGCTAAAATTGATGGCTATTTGTTCTAAAAATCCAAAAAAAGGAAACATAATTAATACACCAATTACGTTGAATGCCGAAGCTGCCAAAGCAACTAATTTTGATAGGTTAGAAAATTTTAAACTGATAAGTAAAGCTGTTGAGGTGGTACCGATATTAGCTCCAATAACTATAGGTATAGCCGATTGAATGTCAATTGTACCTTGTGATAAAAGGACAATTACCAAACCTACAACTACCGAGCTTGATTGAATAATAATGGTGATAATGACGCCATACAAAATCCCTAATAAAGGGTTAGAGGCTTTTGATAAAACTTCAACCAATAGCGGATCGTTTTTAAGAGGTTCCATAGCCTGACTGATGTATCCAAGAGAAAAGAAGATAAAGCCAAAATAAAAGATTGATTTTCCTGCTACCGAAATACGTGTTGGAATCATACTGATCACCGTACCCAATACAATAAAAAGTGGTCCTAATAAAGAAGAATCCAGTGATACAATCCACGCGGTAGAAGTTGTTCCTACGTTGGTTCCCAATAAAACCATGATACTGTCACGAAAAGTAATAACGCCCGAGTTTACTAAAGAAACCGTTAATGAAGATACTAAGGTACTCGATTGAACGATAGAGGTGAAAATGCCGCCCAACAGAAAGCCACCCAACGGAAAAACCGTGACTTTTTTCATCCATTTTGCCAAACGCTCCTGACCAAGATTATCAATTTCTTTACTAAAACTTTGTAAGCCATAAACAAACAAAGTGATCGAAGCAATAATAATAATAATGGTTTCAAGGTTTTGGGCCACAATTAATGAGTTTTAATATTTTACCTGGCGCAAATTTAATGATTATTTTACATCTAAAATCTCAAAGCACACAGTTCATGACGGTTTAAAAGAAAAAGCTGCCTAAAAAGACAGCT
>JAHAYQ010000137.1 GCA_018384465.1 Myroides sp.
AGCGCTGCAGCAGCCATTGCAGATGAAACGCCAATTTCGGCCTGACATCCACCCATTGCCGCAGAAATAGTGGCTCCTTTTTTAAAGATCGAACCAATTTCGCCGGCAACCATTAAAAACTGTTTGATTTCTTTTTCGCCTGCTTTGTGGTTTTCAATGGTCAGGTAATACATTAATACCGCAGGAATTACACCGGCACTTCCGTTGGTTGGCGCTGTTACCACTCGACCTAATGATGCATTCACCTCGTTTACTGCCAAGGCGAAACAACTTACCCATTTTAAAATCTGACGGAAATAAACTTTTGTTTTACGAATAGTTTGTAACCATTCTTGTGGATTATTGTAAGGCAAATCTCCTTTTAATTTCTGGTACGTATCATACGCACGTCGGCGTACGTTTAATCCGCCCGGCAAAGTTCCTTCGGTGTGGCAACCAATGTAGATACATTCTAACATGGTATTCCAGATACGCATCAACTCGTGATCGATTTCTTCGGAAGAACGCAATGATAATTCATTTTCATAAACCAATTCGGAAATCGATTTATTTTCCTGTTTGCAAAAAGCCAAGAGTTCGTCGGCTTTCTCAATAGGAAAAGGAAAACTGGCTTTAATTTCGTCGTTTGCTACGTTTTCTGCCGATTCTTCTTTTACAACGAATCCGCCACCAATAGAGTAGAAAGTTGATACATATTCTTTACCTTCATAAATTGCCGTGAACGATAATCCGTTGGCATGAAAAGGTAAAAAGTTTTTATTAAAAACAATATTTTCGTTGGGGTTGAATTGTATTTGAACAGCATTTCCCAAGTTTAAAGTATTGGTTTGCTTGATTTGATCGATAATTCCAGAAATATCATCAACAGGTACATATTCTGGGTCGGCACCGCTTAATCCCAACATCACTGCTAAATCGGTAGCATGACCAATTCCAGTTAACGAAAGTGATCCATACAAATCAACCGTCACTTTCTGAACTTTTTCAAAAATATCCAACTCTTTTAATTCGGCAATAAAGCGTTCGGCAGCTCGCCAAGGACCTAATGTGTGTGAACTTGATGGGCCAACGCCAATTTTTAGCATGTCAAAAACCGAAATACATTCCATAATTTATCAAAAATAATAATAACAAAGATACGGAATATTAAATAAGTATAGATAGATTAAAAATAATGTCAACGGAAAGATTAAAAGTACACTTTTGACATAAAAAGCCAATTAAAACAGTATATTTCTGACAGCTTGTCATTTTATTTTAGTTTTTCTGACATTTTTTTATGCTTTTTAAGTTAGGCACAACTATTGACTATTAGAAAGCGTGAACAACTCACAAAAACAAAAAATACAAAATAAAAGACATAAAAAATATGAGTAAGATTATTGGAATTGACTTAGGAACTACCAACTCTTGTGTTGCTGTAATGGAAGGTAATGAAGCTGTGGTAATTCCAAACGCAGAAGGAAAAAGAACAACTCCATCTGTAATAGCTTTCGTAGAAGGCGGAGAAATCAAAGTAGGTGATCCTGCAAAGCGTCAGGCGGTAACTAACCCAACTAAAACCATAGCGTCTATTAAGCGTTTTATGGGAGAGAAATTTTCGAGTGTACAAAACGAATTGTCACATACTGCATATAAAGTAGTAAAAGGCGATAACGATACGCCACGTGTTGATATCGACGGACGTTTATATACGCCACAAGAATTATCGGCTATGACGTTGCAAAAAATGAAAAAAACAGCTGAAGACTATTTAGGTCAAGCGGTTACCGAAGCGGTTATTACTGTTCCAGCTTATTTTAACGATGCTCAACGTCAAGCAACTAAAGAAGCAGGAGAAATTGCAGGTTTAAAAGTGCGTCGTATTATTAACGAGCCGACTGCTGCAGCCTTAGCTTATGGTTTAGATAAAGGTGGTCAAGACAAGAAGATTGCTGTTTATGATTTAGGTGGTGGTACGTTTGATATCTCGATCTTAGAATTAGGTGACGGTGTTTTTGAAGTTTTATCAACTAACGGAGATACGCATTTAGGAGGTGATGATTTTGACCAAGTAATCATTAACTGGTTAGCTGATGATTTTAACAGCGCAGAAGGTGTTGATTTACGCAAAGATCCAATGGCGTTACAACGTTTGAAAGAAGCTGCTGAGAAAGCAAAAATTGAATTATCATCTTCAGCTCAAACAGAAATCAACTTACCATACGTAACAGCTACTGCTACAGGACCTAAACACTTAGTACAAACATTAACTCGTGCTAAATTTGAGCAACTATCAGACGAATTGGTACGTCGCTCAATGGAACCATGTAAAAAAGCATTAAACGATGCAGGTTTATCAACATCAGATATTGATGAGGTAATCTTAGTAGGTGGATCAACGCGTATTCCTGTAATTCAAGAACAAGTAGAAAAATTCTTTGGTAAAAAACCATCAAAAGGAGTAAATCCTGACGAAGTTGTTGCTTTAGGAGCAGCTATTCAAGGTGGTGTTTTATCTGGTGATGTTAAAGATGTATTGTTGTTAGACGTTACACCATTATCATTAGGAATTGAAACTATGGGAGGTGTTTTTACGAAATTAATCGAATCAAACACAACCATTCCAACTAAAAAATCACAAGTGTTTTCTACAGCGGTAGATAACCAGCCATCAGTAGAAATTCACGTATTACAAGGTGAGCGTCCAATGGCGAATGATAATAAAACAATTGGTCGTTTTCATTTAGACGGAATCCCGCCAGCACAACGCGGAGTACCTCAAATTGAAGTTACTTTTGATATTGATGCCAACGGTATCATTAAAGTATCAGCAACTGATAAAGGAACAGGAAAATCACATGATATCCGTATCGAAGCATCTTCAGGATTAACTCCAGAAGAAATCGAAAAGATGAAAAAAGAAGCTGAAGCAAATGCCGAAGCCGATAAACAAGCAAAAGAAACAGCTGATAAGTTAAACGAAGCTGATTCAATGATTTTCCAAACTGAAAAACAGTTATCTGAATTCGGCGATAAATTATCAGAGGCTAACAAAACAAACATTCAAACTGCTTTAGATGAATTGAAAAAAGCATACGAAACTCGTAATGTAGAAACAATTCAACCAGCTTTAGACAAAATCAACGAAGCTTGGAAAGCAGCTTCAGAAGAAATGTACAAAGCACAAGCAGACGGTCAGCAAGGTGGTGCACAACAAGCACAGCCAAACCAAGAAGGCGATGCTACACAAGATGTAGATTACGAAGAAGTAAAGTAATAGATTTTTTCATAAGTACGAAAAACCTCAAGCAGCAATGTTTGAGGTTTTTTGTTTATATTTATG
>JAHAYQ010000142.1 GCA_018384465.1 Myroides sp.
GGTTGCTTCTCGTATTTTTTTACAAGTCGGTTTTTAATTCCTGTCGGAAAATTGCTGTAAGGTGTAAATACCAATTGATCTATTTTTCGTCGTGTATCCAAATGCAAATCTAAATCGGCATGAAGGATATTGTTCGAAAATTGATGATTTGTTAATGTAGCGGTGCTGATGGCATAACCTTTTTCGGCTAATTTGGTAACTAAATTCGTGAGATAGCTTTCGGTTTGATGGATAGGGATAGATACTGATGAATCTTTCATTTTTAATATGTCACTCATCGTTTTTTGATGGGTTTTAAAATGAATGTGTAAACTATCGGTTTTAGTGCCTAAATCCCATTCGGTAAAAAACAAACTATCTTTTTGAACTGTATTAATCAATTCATGTTGTAGATAACCATTCGTTCTTAGAAAATCTTGCATATACATCAGCTCATCTTCAACGGCTTTTCCATTCAAGAAAATGCTGTCTCTAATATTTTCTTGAAGATATTTTGTTTCGCTGATCGATTTTCCTTTAACTTTTAAGTAAATTTGCTGACCGTATAAATGGCTGTTTGCTGAAAGAAGCAACAACAATAAACTGCATATATATAAAAGGAGTTGTTTGTTATAAAGCATTATACGAAAATAGGAAAATAAAGGTAAATGTATAAATATTTTGAAAATAAACGAAATAGGTTTGTTTTGAAAGTAATAATTTATATATTTGCATCCCCGAAAATACACGGGAAACAAATTTGAATGTAGAAAATTTTTAATAAACATTATGCCAACAATTCAACAATTAGTAAGAAAAGGGAGAACCCAATTGACTAAGAAGAGTAAATCGGTTGCTTTGGATTCATGTCCTCAAAGACGTGGGGTTTGTACGCGTGTTTATACTACTACACCTAAAAAGCCAAACTCTGCAATGCGTAAAGTAGCGCGTGTACGTTTGACAAACGGTAATGAAGTAAACGCTTACATCCCAGGTGAAGGACACAATTTACAAGAGCACTCGATAGTATTAGTTAGAGGTGGAAGGGTAAAAGATTTACCAGGAGTTAGATACCACATTGTACGTGGTGCTTTGGATACAGCCGGTGTTAACGGTCGTGCTCAAAGAAGATCTAAATATGGTGCTAAACGCCCTAAAGACGCAAAAAAGTAATTTAATTTAAGTAAAAAAGTAGAAAGTTAAAAGTCGGAAGATGTATGTACTTATTGTACGGAACTTTAAACTAAACCTTAAACTTGAAACTTTTAAAAAGTAACAAAAGAAATGAGAAAAAGACAGGCAAAGAAAAGACCTCTTTTACCAGATCCAAAATTTAACGATCAGTTAGTAACACGTTTCGTGAACAACTTAATGTGGGATGGTAAAAAATCTACTGCTTTTAAAGTATTCTATGATGCATTAGAAATTGTAGAAACTAAAAAGCAAGACGAAGAAAAAACTTCTTTAGAAGTTTGGAAAGATGCTTTAACAAATGTTATGCCTCACGTAGAAGTACGTTCACGTCGTGTAGGTGGTGCTTCATTCCAAATTCCAATGCAAATTCGTCCAGATAGAAAAATATCTATGGCGATGAAATGGATGATTCTTTATGCAAGAAAAAGAAACGATAAATCTATGGCTTCTAAATTAGCTGCTGAAATCTTAGCTGCGGCTAAAGAAGAAGGTGCTGCTGTTAAGAAAAGAATGGATGTTCATAAAATGGCTGATGCTAATAAAGCATTCTCTCACTTTAGATTTTAATTTTTCATAAAGAATAACAAAATGGCTAGAGATTTAAAACTTACTAGAAATATTGGAATCGCTGCTCACATTGATGCGGGTAAAACTACAACAACTGAGCGTATTCTTTTCTATACAGGAAAAAACCATAAACTTGGTGAAACACACGAAGGTTCTTCTACAACTGACTGGATGGAGCAAGAAGCAGAGCGTGGTATTACAATTACTTCTGCTGCTGTTACAGTAGAGTGGAATTTCCCAATGGAAAATGGTAAACCTACACCAGAAACTCAAAAATATCACTTTAACATCATTGATACTCCAGGACACGTTGACTTTACCGTTGAGGTAAACCGTTCGTTACGTGTATTAGACGGATTAGTGTTCTTATTCTCTGCAGTTGACGGAGTAGAGCCACAGTCTGAAACTAACTGGAGATTAGCTGATAACTACAAAGTTCCACGTATAGGCTTTGTGAATAAAATGGACCGTCAAGGTGCAGATTTCTTAAAAGTTTGTCGTCAGGTAAAAGAAATGTTAGGTTCTAATGCGGTGCCTATCGTTTTACCAATTGGTGATGAAGCTGATTTTAAAGGGGTAGTAGATTTAATTAAAAACCGCGCAATTGTATGGCATGATGAAAATCATGGTTCTACTTTTGATATTGTTGACATTCCAGCTGATATGGTTGACGATGTAAAACAATACCGTGGTCAATTAATCGAAGAAATTGCTGGTTACGACGAAGATCTTCTTGAAAAATATATGGAAGATGAAAATTCTATCACAGAAGAGGAAGTGAATGCTGCTTTAAGAGCTGCTACTTTAGATATGAGTATTATTCCTATGATGTGTGGATCTTCTTTCAAAAATAAAGGAGTACAATTCATGATTGATGCAGTTTGTCGTTACTTACCTGCACCAACAGATAAAGAAGCAATTGAAGGTACAAACCCAAATACAGACGAGCCTATTTCACGTAAACCATCAGTAACAGATCCGTTCGCTGCATTAGCATTTAAAATTGCTACCGATCCATTCGTAGGTCGTTTAGCTTTCTTCCGTGCTTATTCAGGACGTTTAGATGCTGGTTCTTATGTGTTAAATAACCGTTCTGGTAACAAAGAGCGTATCTCTCGTATCTACCAAATGCACGCTAATAAACAAAACCCAATTGAGTATATCGAGGCAGGTGATATTGGTGCAGCAGTAGGATTTAAAGATATTAAAACAGGAGATACTTTATCAGATGAAAAACACCCAATCGTGTTAGAATCTATGGATTTCCCTGATCCGGTAATTGGTATCGCTATCGAGCCTAAAACTAAGGCTGACGTTGATAAAATGGGTATGGCTTTAGCTAAATTAGCAGAAGAAGATCCAACTTTTACTGTACGTACTGATCAAGCTTCAGGACAAACAATCATCTCTGGTATGGGTGAGTTACACTTAGATATCATTGTTGATCGTATGCGTCGTGAGTTTAAAGTAGAAGTAAACCAAGGTGAGCCTCAAGTAGAGTACAAAGAAGCATTTACTAGAATAGCTGATCACAGAGAAACTTATAAAAAGCAATCTGGTGGTCGTGGTAAGTTTGGTGATATCGTATTCAAAATTGGACCAGCTGACGAAGTTGATGGAAAAGCTCCTGTTGGATTACAATTCGTTAACGAAGTTAAAGGTGGTAACGTGCCAAAAGAATACATTCCGGCTGTAGAAAAAGGTTTCCGTGAGTCTATGAAACAAGGTCCTTTAGCTGGATTCGAAATGGATTCATTAAAAGTTACTTTAATTGATGGTTCATACCACGCAGTGGATTCGGATGCATTATCTTTCGAATTAGCAGCTAAAATGGGATATAAAGAATCTGCTAAAGCTGCAGGTGCTATCATCTTAGAACCAATCATGAAGTTAGAAGTATTAACTCCAGAAGAAAATATGGGTGATATCGTGGGTGACTTAAACCGTCGTCGCGGTCAAATCAACTCTATGGACGATCGTAACGGAGCAAAAGTTGTTAAAGCTTCTGTGCCGTTATCAGAAATGTTCGGTTATGTAACAACATTACGTACATTATCATCAGGTCGTGCAACTTCTGTAATGGAGTTCTCTCACTACGAGCAAACGCCTTCTAACATTCAAGAAGAAGTAATTAAAAAAGCAAAAGGTAACGCTTAATAATTAAGAAAATGAGTCAAAAAATCAGAATAAAATTAAAATCTTACGATCACGCATTGGTTGACAAATCAGCTGAAAAAATCGTAAAAACTGTAAAAAGTACAGGTGCAGTGGTAACCGGACCAATTCCATTACCAACTCATAAAAAAATCTTTACTGTTTTACGTTCTCCGCACGTTAACAAAAAAGCAAGAGAGCAGTTCGAATTAAGTTCGTACAAAAGATTATTAGACATCTATTCTTCCTCTTCAAAAACGATCGACGCTTTAATGAAATTAGAGCTTCCTTCAGGAGTAGAAGTGGAGATAAAAGTGTGATAATAAACTTTTTTTGAAAAATACTTGTATATTTCAAGCATTGGTATTACTTTTGCCGATGCTTGAAATTTTTATATTTAATAATTATTAATTTAAATTTATGTCTGGGTTAATTGGAAAAAAAATCGGCATGACTTCAATCTTCGATGAAAACGGGAAAAATATTCCTTGTACAGTAATCGAATTAGGTCCGTGTGTCGTTACCCAAGTCAGAACCAAAGAGGTTGACGGGTATGAAGCTTATCAACTTGGTTTCGATGACGCAAAAGAGAAGAATGCAACTAAAGCGGCAACAGGTCACTTTAAAAAAGCAGGAACTTCTGTTAAGAAAAAAGTTGTTGAAATTCAAGATTTTGATGAAGCTTACAATTTAGGTGATGTAATCACTGTAGATTTATTTGCTGAAGGAGAATTTGTAGATGTACAAGGTACTTCTAAAGGTAAAGGATTCCAAGGGGTTGTAAAACGTCATGGATTTGGTGGTGTTGGTCAGGCTACGCACGGTCAACATAACCGTTTAAGAGCTCCAGGTTCTATCGGTGCGTCATCGTACCCTTCACGTGTATTCAAAGGAATGCGCATGGCAGGAAGAACAGGAGGAGAAAAAGTAACAGTTCAAAACCTTAGAGTTTTAAAAGTGGTTGCCGATAAAAACTTATTAGTAGTTAAAGGAGCAGTACCAGGTCACAAAAACTCTTACGTAATCGTACAGAAATAATGGAAGTAAAAGTTTTAGATATCAACGGAAAAGAAACTGGTAGATCAGTACAATTAGCTGATTCAGTTTTCGCAATTGAGCCTAATAAACATGCTATCTATTTAGATGTGAAACAATACTTGGCAAACCAACGTCAAGGTACACATAAAGCTAAAGAAAGAGCTGAAGTAGCTGGTTCTACGCGTAAAATTAAAAAACAAAAAGGTACAGGTACTGCACGTGCAGGATCTGCAAAATCACCTGTTTTTAAAGGTGGTGGTACTATTTTTGGACCAAGACCGCGTAACTATTCTTTCAAATTAAACAAAGCATTAAAGCGTTTAGCTCGTAAATCAGCTTTCACTTTAAAAGCACAAGAGTCTAATTTGTTTGTGATTGAAGATTTTACTTTTGAAGCACCAAATACTAAAAATTTCATTAACGTATTGAAAGCTTTAGGGTTAGAAGGTAAAAAATCGTTATTTGTGTTGGGTGAATCAAATAAAAATGTATATTTGTCATCACGCAATTTAAAAAGAGCTTCTGTGGTAACTACTTCTGAATTAAACACTTATGGTATTTTAAATGCTAATAAACTTGTTTTAACAGAAGGTTCAGTAGAAGGAATTGTAGAAAATTTAAGTAAATAAGTAGGAAATGAGTACAATTATTAAGCCTATCATTACCGAAAAAATAACTAAAGACGGTGAAATTTTTAATCGTTTTGGTTTTATAGTAGCTAAAAAAGCGAACAAAATTGAAATTAAGAAAGCAGTTGAAAAAGCTTACGGAGTTTCAGTTTTAGATGTAAACACTATGATTTACAGAGCCGACAGATCTACAAAGTTTACAAAAAGCGGAATGATCACTGGTAAAACAAATGCTTACAAAAAAGCAATTGTAACATTGAAAGAAGGAGATTCAATCGATTTTTATAATAATATCTAATAACAATGTCAGTTAGAAAATTAAAACCTATTACCCCGGGTCAGCGATTTAGAGTTGTTAATAGTTTTGACGCTATTACAACTGATAAGCCGGAACGCTCATTGCTAGCACCGAAAAAAAACTCAGGAGGTAGAAATAGTCAAGGAAAAATGACCATGCGCTACATTGGTGGTGGTCACAAACAACAATATCGTATTATTGATTTTAAAAGAACTAAAGTAGGAGTACCTGCAACAGTTAAAACTATTGAATACGATCCAAACCGTTCAGCTTTTATATCTTTATTAGCTTATGCTGATGGTGCTAAAACGTACATCATTGCTCCGGCAGGATTGCAAGTTGGTCAGAAAGTAGTTTCTGGTCCAGATGCAGCTCCAGAAGTAGGTAACGCAATGCCATTAGCAAATATTCCTCTTGGTACAATTATTTCTTGTATCGAGTTACGTCCAGGTCAAGGTGCTGTTATTGCACGTTCTGCAGGAACTTTTGCACAATTAGTTGCACGTGATGGTAAATATGCTACTATTAAAATGCCTTCAGGAGAGATTCGTTTGATTCTTTTAACTTGTATGGCAACCATTGGATCTGTTTCTAACCACGATCACCAATTGATCGTTTCAGGTAAAGCAGGTAGATCTCGTTGGTTAGGTAGAAGACCACGCACTAGACCAGTAGCAATGAACCCAGTTGATCACCCAATGGGAGGTGGTGAAGGACGCTCTTCAGGAGGTCACCCACGTTCTAGAAAAGGTTTACCAGCTAAAGGTTACAGAACTCGTTCTAGAGTGAAAGCAAGTAATAAACATATTGTAGAACGTAGAAAGAAATAATTAAGTAGGTATGGCACGTTCATTAAAAAAAGGACCTTATGTTCACTTTAAACTTGAGAAAAAAGTTTTAGAGAACGCAGAAAACGGTAACAAGGCAGTTGTTAAAACTTGGTCAAGAGCATCTATGATTACTCCAGACTTCGTTGGTCAAACAATCGCAGTACACAACGGTCGTCAATTTGTACCAGTTTACGTAACAGAAAACATGGTAGGACATAAATTAGGAGAGTTTTCACCAACACGTTCATTCCGTGGACATGCAGGTGCAAAAAATAAAGGTAAAAAATAATAAGAAGCTATGGGAGTTCGTAAAAGAGAAAGAGCAGAGCAAATAAAAGAAGCAAACAAAAGTATTGCTTTCGCTAAGCTAAACAATTGCCCAACTTCACCTCGAAAAATGCGCTTAGTTGCTGATTTAGTAAGAGGACAGAAAGTTGAGAATGCTCTTAACATATTAAAATTTAATACAAAAGAAGCTTCAGGAAGAATTGAAAAATTATTGTTATCAGCTATCGCTAACTGGCAGGCAAAAAATGCTGATGCAAATATCGAAGAAGCAGAATTATTTGTAAAAGAAATCCGTGTTGACGGTGGGGCAATGTTAAAAAGATTACGTCCTGCACCACAAGGTCGCGCACACAGAATTAGAAAACGTTCTAATCACGTAACCATCGTATTAGGATCTAACAATAACACACAAAGCAATTAATAAACAGTATGGGACAAAAGACTAATCCAATCGGAAATCGCCTTGGGATCATCAGAGGATGGGACTCAAATTGGTACGGTGGAAATGACTATGGAGACAAACTTGCTGAAGATGCAAAAATCAGAAAGTATATCCATGCTCGTTTAGCAAAAGCTAGTGTATCTAAAATTATTATCGAGAGAACTTTAAAACTTGTAACCGTTACTATCACTACTGCTCGTCCGGGAATTATCATCGGTAAAGGCGGTCAAGAGGTAGACAAGTTAAAAGAAGAACTTAAGAAAATTACTAACAAAGAGGTACAAATCAACATCTTTGAAATTAAAAGACCAGAATTAGATGCTTATTTGGCTGCAACAAGCATCGCCCGTCAAATCGAAAGCCGTATTTCTTACCGTAGAGCTATTAAAATGGCTATTGCTGCGGCAATGAGAATGAACGCTGAAGGTATGAAGGTTATGATTTCAGGTCGTTTGAACGGTGCAGAAATGGCTCGTTCAGAAAGTTTTAAAGACGGACGTATTCCTCTATCTACTTTCCGTGCGGATATTGATTATGCTTTAGCTGAAGCACATACTACTTACGGTAGAATGGGTATTAAAGTATGGATCATGAAAGGTGAGGTTTATGGTAAAAGAGATCTTTCTCCGTTAGCTGGCTTAGATAAACAAAAATCTAAACCTTCAGGATCTGGAAAACCAGGTGGAAGACCAAACCAACGCAACAAAAGAAAGTAATTTTAAACTAAAGAAAAATGTTACAGCCTAAAAGAACGAAGTACCGCAAGGTACAGAAAGGTAAAATGAAGGGAGTTTCTCAAAGAGGAAGCGAGCTTTCTAACGGAATGTTCGGGATCAAATCTTTAGATTACTCATTCATTACTTCTCGTCAAATCGAAGCTGCACGTATCGCTGCAACTCGTTTTATGAAACGTGAAGGACAATTATGGATCAAGATATTCCCAGACAAACCTATTACTAAGAAACCTCTTGAAGTACGTAGGGGTAAAGGTAAAGGTGCAGTTGAGTATTGGGCTGCAGGTGTTAAGCCAGGAAAAATTATGTTTGAAGTAGGTGGAGTGCCATTAGCAGTTGCTAAAGAAGCTTTACGTTTAGCTGCTCAAAAACTTCCTGTGAAAACTAAGTTTATCGTTGCAAGAGATTTCGAAGCATAATCATTATATAGATCATTATGAAACAATCAGAGATAAAAAATCTATCTGCAGCTGAGTTACAAACGAAACTTGGTGAGTTAACAAAAACTTACGCTGACCTAAGATCAGCTCACGCAATTTCTCCAATTGAAAATCCTTTACAGTTGAAACACGTAAGAAGATCAATTGCAAGAGTAAAAACGGAGCTAAGCAAACAAGACTTACAATAATTGTATTCTGCTGAAAGATGGAAAAAAGAAATTTAAGAAAAGAAAGAATCGGTGTTGTTACTAGCAACAAAATGACTAAGTCAATTGTTGTGTCTGAGACAAAAAGAGTAAAACACCCTTTATATGGTAAGTTCGTGTTGAAAACTAAAAAATATGTTGCACACGACGAATTAAACGACTGTAACATTGGTGATACAGTAAAGA
>JAHAYQ010000165.1 GCA_018384465.1 Myroides sp.
AAAGCATTACCATCAACCGACTACTGGTTCAAAGCAGAATTTATAGATCCAAAAACGGGATTACAAAAAGAAATAAATGGCCATTTCTCATTAAAACGATAAAATATGAATATTTTAAAGAAACCTTTATTATTGTTAGTATCTTCATTATTTATTTCTCAATTAAGTAATGCGCAAGAAGGTGTTTCAGTATACCAAGATTATTTGACGGATAATTATTATTTGATACACCCTTCTATGGCAGGTATCGCTAATTGTGCGAAAGTTCGGTTAACAGCACGTCAACAATGGTTTGATGAAAAAGATTCACCTGCTTTGCAAACAGCTAGTTTTAACACACAAATTTCTGAGAGATCTGGTGTCGGTTTTATCGCCTTTAATGATAGAAACGGTTATCATAAACAAACAGGTGCTAAAGTAACGTACGCTCATCATATTACTTTTTCTCGAAGTGATTATGACTTGAATAAGTTATCATTCGGGGTAAGTGCTGGTATGGTTAACTCTAGACTAGATCAATCTGAATGGGATAGAGATTTTGACCCTGTTGTTAACGGCGACCAACTTAAGTATAATTACTTTAATGTGGATGCAGGGGCATCGTATCACTTTTTGGATTTCTACGCTCATGCTACGGTGAAAAATTTAATAACTTCTGATAGAGAAATATATTCTGATATAGAAAGTGATAATCTCCGTAAATACATTGTAGGAGCTGGTTATGTTTTTTCAAAGAATAGAGGATATAGAAATTACAGAGATCAAGGCTTTTCTTGGGAACCATCTGTATTATTCCAATACACAGAGGAAACTCAAGAAAAAATGCTAGACGTTAACTTAAAAATGTATAAAGAGTTTTCTAACGGACAGTTCTTTGCAGGTATTTCTTACCGTACAATGTTTGAAGGTGCTGAATACTTAAATGATAATAATGATGTAAAAAAACAGAACTATCATTCTGTTTCACCTATATTAGGTGTTAAATTTAAAAACATATTAGTTGGTTACACATATTCACACCAATTTGGAGAGGTTAGCTTTGCTAAAGGAGGATTTCACCAGTTGACCTTAGGATTTAATTTCTTATGTAAAGAAAGTAATTATAAGTGTGATTGTCCATCAGTTAATTTTTAATAATAGTTTAAAATCCCGATATTTATCGGGATTTTTTATTTTTAATATATGAGTTTAATCAAATCGATAAACGGAAAGGCACCAAGCTATCCAACAACTTGTTTTATAGCTGAAAACGCTACAGTAATCGGTGATGTAGTAATGGGAGAACATTGCAGTATTTGGTATAATGCGGTAGTGCGTGGTGATGTACATTCTATTAAAATGGGTGACAAGGTTAATGTCCAAGATGGCGCAATTATTCACTGTACTTATCAAAAACATCCTACCATCATTGGAAATAATGTGTCAATAGGTCATAATGCAATTGTTCATGGTTGTACTATTCATGATAATGTGTTAGTGGGAATGGGCGCCATTGTTATGGATAATTGTATTGTTAACAGCAACGTTATTATTGCTGCAGGTGCAGTAGTTACCCAAAATACAGAGTTAATATCTAATAGTATATATGCTGGTGTTCCGGCTAAAAGAGTGAAAGAACTAAACGCTTCGGACTTTGCAGGTGAAATTGATCGAATAAGTAATAACTATGTGTTGTATAGTAGTTGGCAATAAAACAGCGAGTCGTAGACTCGCTGTTTTATTATCGTAAAAAATTAGATCTACTATAAAACAAAATAAATTGGTAAATGTGGTAATTAGCTTCATTTACGGTCATGCCGTTGTAAACTAATCTGCTGTGTAACCGGTCGTAGTCTGTGGTGCTTTTAAAGCGTTTGTATTGGTAATCTTTAAAAAGCTTCATTTGGTTGTAAGTAAACAATTCTGTTCTGCCAATAACACCTCTTTTAACTTCAAATACGATGTATTGATCGTACACTGGGTTAATTGAATCGGTTTTTAAAAACGTTTCTGATCCAATACCGATATCGAACAAACCATTGACCCAATTCAACAACATTGGTTCTTTTTTATTGTTGATTTTATGCAATACCGATTGATTCATCAATTCTGAATTATTTCCTTTAATCAAGAAGTCTTTTAAATAAAATTGATTTTCTATTACTTCAAAAATTGCGAGATAATTGCGATTGATAATGGTGCTGTCAATACTAGCCACCGGACGTTTATTTGGGTAATATCTAAAATATTGTTCCATGTGATGGTACCGGTACGGATAAGTTTCACCATTCCATATAATTTGTTCGGTCTTGTAATTTTGTTGAGCAGTTAATGGATTAACACACAAAATAAGGAAAATAAAAAAGTAGAAATTTTTCATAAGCTAAAAAAAATACCGACAAACGTCGGCATTTTTATAAATAGTTCACATTCTATTAAAAATCGTCGAATTCTACATTAGTGAAACTTTTAGTTTCAGTAGCTGTTTCTGCAAATTCTCTTTTAAAATCTTTCTGATGTCTTTCCGAAATAACTTCTTCACCTTTATGTTCTAAAACAAAGTTGGTCATCTCGTCTAAAATTTCTTTAAAAGAAGTAAAATCCTCTTTGTATAAGTATATTTTATGCTTTTTGAAGTGGAACGATCCGTCTTCTTCTGTGAATTTTTTGCTTTCTGTGATGGTTACATAATAATCATCAGCTTTTGTAGCTCTTACGTCAAAAAAATACGTTCTTCTGCCTGCTCTTAATACTTTCGAAAAAATTTCTTCTTTTTCTAGCATGTCATTGTCTCTCATAGTCCTTTCGTTCTGTTAAAATTTTTACATCCGTTCAAAAGTCTAAAAAAAAAATTATATAACAAAATTTAAATAACATCTTTTTCGGCCAATTGTTTATTGTACAATTTGGTGTAGTAGCCATTTAGTGCTAATAACTGCTGATGCGTGCCTTGTTCTAAAATTTCCCCATCGTTAAGTATCACAATTTTATCTGCATTTTTAGCTGATGAAACTCGGTGGGTGACAATTAAAGTAGTCTTTTTCTGCGCAATATCTTTTAAGTTATTCAAGATACGTTCTTCTGTTTCGGTATCAACTGCAGAAAGGCAATCATCTAATAACAATACGGGCGCATCTTTAATTAATGCTCTGGCGATAGAGACTCGTTGTTTTTGCCCGCCTGATAAAGTCATACCTCTTTCACCTAAAACGGTGTCGTATCCTTTTTCAAAACGAATAATATTTTTATGTACATCTGCTACTTTGGCAAAATGTTCTATTTCTTCTTGCGTCGCGTCTTCTTTGCCAAATCGGATATTGTTTTTAATAGAATCAGAAAATAAAAAAGCATCTTGAGGTACCACAGCAATTTGATCGCGCAAGTTTTCTACGTTCCAATCTTTAATATCTATATTGTCAATAAGAATAGTTCCTGAAGATGCATCGTATAAACGTGAAATTAATTGAAGTATGGTTGATTTTCCCGAGCCTGTTTTTCCAAGAAAGGCAACAGTTTCCCCTTGCTTAATGGTTAAAGAAATGTTGTTTAAGGCATGAATTTTAGTGTCTTCGTATATAAAGTGTACGTTTTTAAATTCAATTTCGCCAACTAACTTTCTTTTTTCGGTAGTATTTGATTGTATAGACGGTTCTTCGTTCAAAAATTCGTTAATACGTTTTTGAGAAGAATCGGCTTCTTGAATCATGGTAGATACCCAACCTAATGAAGCAATTGGCCAAGTAAGCATATTAATGTATAAAATAAATTGAGCAATAATCCCTATTTCGGTTATCACGCCATTGATATACATTTTGGCACCAATAAAAACAATTAAAAGATTACTTATGCCAATAAGCAAAATCATTAACGGACCAATAAGCGCATTTGTAAAAGCCAAACGCATAAATTTAGTTTTACTTTCGGTAGTTGCATCGTCGTAGGCTTGGCGCTCTCGGTTTTCTAAGGTGTACGCTTTTATAACGCGTATGCCCGAAAAAACTTCTTGTGAATAAGAAGATAATTTAGAGAGATTTTGTTGATAGGCAAAACTTCTACGGTTTACTTCGGTACTTAATTTGTACATTAAAACAGCCAATAACGGCACCGGAATCAATGAATACCAGGTTAGAGTAGGTGATATAAGATACATTTGAACAATTACTACGACCATTCTAAAAATAGTGTTGATAGAATACATAATGGCAGGTCCAACATATTGTCGCACTTTAGCCACATCTTCAGAAATTCTGCTCATTAAGTCACCAGT
>JAHAYQ010000186.1 GCA_018384465.1 Myroides sp.
GATTTTTATTAACCCATAACTTTTGATATTTTTACAAAAAAAATCTATGCCTACATCTATTCTAAAACTTCATAACGCAACGATATATCAGGAAACAGAACCGATCTTAGCCGATGTAAATATCAATATTCAAAAGGGTGAGTTTATTTATCTTATCGGAAAAACAGGTTCGGGAAAAAGTAGTTTGATGAAAACACTATATGCCGATTTGAAACTCAAAGAAGGCGAAGGAGTTATTGTTGATTACGATTTACGTACGCTGAAAGAAAACGACATACCGTTTTTGAGAAGAAAATTAGGAGTAGTATTTCAAGATTTTAAATTGCTACCTGATAGAAACATCTATGAAAATTTACTTTTTGTACTGAAAGCTACGGGTTGGACAAATACAACGGATATGCAAAACCGCATTGAAGATGTCTTGGAACGAGTGGGTATGTTACAACACCTTCAAAAAATGCCGCACCAAATTTCTGGTGGCGAGCAACAACGGGTAGCCATTGCAAGAGCGCTTCTTAACGACCCAGAATTGATTTTAGCAGATGAACCTACTGGAAATTTAGATCCGCAAACTAGTGTAGAAGTAATGGAAGTACTCCAAAAAATCAACCAAAACGGAAGAACTATTTTAATGGCAACGCACGATTATGCTTTGTTGCTTAAATATCCTGCGAAAACGTTAAAGTGCGACGAAGGAAAGGTTTTTGAAGTGGTTCAGAAAACGATTTAATAAATGATCCGATTAATAACGAAAGAAGATTTTATTGACGTTTACACAAAATTTTATCAAAGGGGATGGTCGTTCATCCGCTCTAAATTTACGTTGAACAATAACGCCCGAACGGTCAGCGCCTTTGACACGGAACGAAACAATACGTCGCATTGGTGGCAGGTTCCCTATATACAAAAGAGATGGAACGTGCTAATTACGGGTAACGAATCGGTGGATCCTAAATCGTACCTCGTAAATAAATTAGCTCAATCAAACCAACACCTTAACGTACTTTCATTAGGAACGGGCAATTGTAGTAACGAACTTTTTTATGCAGCTTTTCCTGAAGTTTTTCACTCAATAACCTGTGTGGATATTACCGAAAACAACCTCATTAATGCACAAAAAAAAGCGCAAGAGAACGGATTTACCAATATGGTCTTTAAATGTACCGATGTGCACACCGCTGTTTTTGAACCACAATCGTTTGATTTGATTATGTTCCATTCATCGCTTCACCATTTTCGTAACTTGGATCAGTTGTTTACCAGTAAACTTTTACCGGCTTTAAAACCGAACGGTATGCTGTTTATTAACGAATATGTAGGAGCCAACAGATTGCAATATCCAAAAGAGCAAATTAAAGCTATTAACAAAGCCTTGGATGCAATTCCGTTGAAATATAAAAAGAGAAAGGCTACTAACCGTTTTAAAAACAAATATTACGGTTCTGGATGGCTTCGCATGTATATGGCCGACCCTTCGGAAGCCGTAGATGCCGCTGCCATTAATCCTACCATAAAGAAATACTTCTCGATAATAGAAGAAAAACCATACGGAGGTAATCTTTTAATGAGTGTTTTTAAAGACATTGCCTACCATTTTGTCGATGAAACACCAGAAAAATTAACGCTTATGGATAGGGTTTTTTCAATAGAAGATGAGTTTCTGAAAAAACACCCTTCTGATTTTGTGTTTGGCATCTATCAAAAAAAATAAAATGCTTTCCATTCTCATTCCCACATATCAATACAACGTGCTTCCGTTAGTTAAAGAACTGCACCAACAATGTAGTAACTATAAGGTGGTGTTTGAAATATTGGTGATGGATGATGCGTCACCTGAACTTGTTGTTGATCACCTACAACTGGCTTCGCTGCCATTTTGCACCTACCTTAGCTTAGATAAAAACATTGGCAGAGCCGCCGTGAGGAATAAGTTGGCTGCAAAAGCAAAGTACGCAAACTTGTTGTTTTTGGATGCCGATGTATGGCCTAAAGACCATTTGTTTATTAAAAGGTACGTAAATCTATGTAATGATTTGGCTAACAAGGTGTATTTTGGTGGATATTGCTATACATACAAAAGCGTAAACGAATCGAATAGTTTAAGATATTTTTATGGCAAAGCTCGGGAAGAACAACTTGCCGATGTGAGGAACCTTAATCCGTTTGCTTTCGTTTTTTCCGGTAATTTCTTAGTGGATAAAGAGTGTTTTTTAGCTTTAAAAATACCCGATATCAATGTGTACGGCATGGATATCTATGTAGCCTACTTACTGCAAAAAAACAAGTGCAACGTGCAGCATATTAACAACGAAATCATACATTTAGGTATAGAAGCTAACCAGTTGTTTCTTAAAAAGGCATTGGTTTCTGTGGCATACCGCAAAGAAAATTGGTTGCATATTCCAGAAATTGTAGAGGTGAATAAATTGTTAAAATGCTACAAAAAATTGAATATTCCTTTTGTGAATCGTTTCATGAAAGTTGCTTTTTTAGTAACGAACCAACCTTTAAAAAGTCTGTTTTTAAAACCGAAACCTTATCTTTGGGCTTTTGATTTGTACCGATTGCTGTATTTATTTAAATAATAGACCATGCCTTTTTTCAGTATTATTATACCGCTTTACAACAAAGAGCACTTTGTATCTAAAACGTTAGAAGGAGTGTTGAATCAATCGTTTACTGATTATGAAGTTATTGTTGTAAACGATGGATCTACCGATCAAAGTGTAGCGAAAGTAGAACAGGTAAATGATAAAAGAATAACAATCTTACATCAACAAAACCAAGGGGTGTCTGCTGCCCGAAATAAAGGAATAGAAACTGCTAATGCCAAATTCATTTGTTTTTTAGATGCGGATGATGTTTGGCAACCCAACCACTTACAATCTTTTTATGAGGCCATAATCACTTTTCCTGATGCTAAAATGTATTGCAACCGATACGTAACACTATTAGCCAAGAACGTAAAAGTTAAAAATACATTTATTGATATAGCGGATGATTACGAAGGTTACGTAACCGATTTTTTTAAAAGCAGCTTAATCAACCGTATGGCACTTACCTCAGCAGTTTGCATCAAAAAAGAGGTGTACCAAGAAATTGGGGGCTTTAACCCAACTATTTCAAGCGGTCAAGATACTGATTATTGGATACGGATCGCTATAATATACCGAGTGGTAATCACTAAAAACACCACATTAATTTATAATTACTTAGCTGCTAACAACAGCTTGTCTAAAACACCTATCAATCAAAAAAAACTATCTACTTTTGAGCAATTTGCGGCGGAAGAATTAAAAAATGATTCTTTGAAAAAGTTCATCGATGCACACCGCATATTCTATGCGATGCACTTTCATATTTTAGGTTATAAAAAAGAAAAAAGAAAGTGGCTCGCAGGGGTGAATAAAAAACACTTACGCTTTAAAACACTTTGCCTGTTAGCTTTACCATCGTTTGTATCAAGAGGTTTATTAAAAATGAAACACCTCATAAAAACTTACGGATTTGATGTGAACGTGTACCGCTAAGTAACTGTTGCCATTGTGCTTTTATAAACGCTTTCTGAAACTTGCTCACCGTTGATTGACAGTTGTTTTTCATATACTGGTACTGCTCAACATCGTCGATCATTTGGTTTAATGCCTGTGTAAATTGATCTGTATTTTGATCTGCAACCAACAAGCCGTTCTGCCCATCTTCAACAATTTCGTTAGGACCGGTTGCGCAATTAAAAGATACTACTGGTGTTCCCAACAATAAAGACTCTATTAAAACAGTTGGTAATCCTTCGTATTTACTGGTTAAAGTGGTAAATAACGCTTGCTTAAGATATGGACACGGATTTTTTACAAATCCTTTAAAAGAAACAGTGTTAGAAATGCCTAAATCTATGGCCAACTGTTGCATCTGTTTTAAACGTATGCCATCGCCCAAAATTAATAAGTGAATATGGTGTAAAGGCAATGTACTGGCGGCATAACATGCTAAAAGTACATCAATTTGTTTCACATTGCTGTGATCCATCCGCCCTAAAGCAACAATATACTTTTGGGGCATATCCATCAAGACTGTCGGTTCATCTACTTGTACATAATTGTAAATAGTTTGGGTGTGCAATGCCGGAAATACAGTTCGTACTTTTTCTTCTATTCCTTTTGCTACACATACAAACAATTGATGCTTAAATAGTAACTTATTCCAAATTTTAGATGTAAAGATATAATTGTATAATCTGGCACTGTGAATATAATGCAACACGTTTTGTTGGCGATAAATTACTTTTTGCCAAAACAGTTCGGTTGCTTTGTTTAAACGGTATCGATGATCGATAATCACATGAAAACCATTGCGTTGTATGGATTTTTGTAGTTGTATATACGCTTTTGCTTTTCCAAGGGTCGAAAGGGTATCTATTTTATAACAATGTAATGTTCCGGTGAAGGGATAATCTACCGAACTATTTACCACGTAAAGATGTACTTCATACCCCATTTCTTCAAACAAAAAGGTACTGTTTGCCACAATGCGCTCTAAACCGCCGGCAGATAAAGAATAGGTTACTAAGGCTATCTTATTTTTTTCCAATATATTTGTGCTAAAAAGTAAGGATGACACTCCCTCTTGTTACGGTTATATGTATTTGTTATAATCACGAAGAATTCGTGCAACAAGCGCTTTTATCGGTTTTAAATCAATCGTATAAAAATATAGAATTAATTGTTGTTAACAATGGTAGTTCTGATAATTCTTATGAAAAAATACAACAACTCCTTAATGCGCTCCCTTCTGTAAAGTTACTGAATTTCTCAGACACAGTAAGTAATACTATTGCGTTCAATAAAGCGTTTAAACAGGCGAACGGTACGTATTTGGTAGATCTTTCTGCCGACGATGTGTTGTTGCCCCATGCCATTGAAACGCAGGTTAACTTTTTTCTAAAACAATCAGACCAAGTGGCTCTTATTTTTGGAAATGCGTATCACATCAACGAAAAGAACGTACGAACCGAACCTTATTTTGAAATAAACGAATTTGGTAAGGTAACGGATCAATCGCTATTTGACACCAATTATAAAAAATTGCTTGCCGGCGGTTTATGTATGTGCTCTGTGGCTTCAATGTTTACCGCGAATCATTTTAAAACTTTAGGGGGATATAATGAGCAATTGTTCTTTGAAGATTTGGATTATTGGTTACGCCTATCTAAACGTTTTAAAATTTCTTTTTTAGACGAAATTATTGTCGAAAAACGCTTCATACCTAAATCTTTGGGTAATCAATTTCATAAAAACGAGCTGTTCTCTAAAAGGATTACCCAATCGGTTATGCAGATTTTTGAGGATTCATTGCATAGAAATACCGAAAAAGACGAATATACAGCCTTGCTGAAAAGGATACACCATAACATGGAACGATCGGTACAAAATAAACAATGGCTGAATTTAATTCGATTTACATTTTTGGAAGCGAAATGCAGGATTTACAGGATTTACAGTTTTTTTAAATAATCGAGATATAAAGGGTATTCTCTTATGTAATCTTCTTCATCAAACGAATCAGAGGAGACCACCAAACACACCGATCCTGCCGAAAAGTTTCGCAATTCACGCCAGGTATTTATCGGCACGTACAAGCCTTCGTTGGGTTTAAATAAATGATATACTTGTTCGCTTGCTCCATCGTTTAAAACTACTTCAAAACTACCTGAAACCGCAATGATGAATTCGCGCTGTTTCTTATGAGCATGCCCGCCACGTTCGGCCCCACTGGGAACATCATACAAATAATAAACGCGGTTGATCTTAAAAGGAATCGCTGCGCCTTCTAAAACCGAAAGGTTTCCACGGGGATCTTCTATTTTGGGTAATGCAATGATTTTGCTTTTCATAATTCTATGTTACTTTTTAAAAAAGGATCGGATCTTTTTGCTGGTCTTACCATCAAATAAATAGGTGTCTAACTTCACAGCACTATATATTAATGCGATCATAAACACACAAAAAGTGATGACGTAAAACCATAAACTTTCTGTTTTGAAATAAGCGGTTATTACCACAATATTAGCAAAAGTTAAACCCATAAACAAGTTTTTTACTTGTTTGTTCATTTTAAAATCGTAGCTTTTTTTTACGTAATATAAAGTGTACAAGGCAGACAAGCTATAATTCACCAATATAGCCAAACCAATGCCGTACAACCCAATCCAACGGTAAAAGGCAATAGTTAAAACAACATTTAAAACATCGCTCAAGGCGTTAATGTAAAAATACGTTTTTATGTGGTTATGTGACAATATCATATAACCTACAACATAATTAATTCCTTTTATAAAGATCGCCGCTAATCCAAATACTAAGATTTCATAGACAGGTAAAAATGCTGTAGAAAACAGTAATTCAATACAGCTTTTTCCAATGAGATACAACAAGAAAAGAACAGGCATTAAGGTTAGCAAACATAATTCTAACTGATTATTTACTAACAAACTACCGTCTTCTTTTTGCTTTTGCTGCAGTGTTTGTGACAAGCGAGGAAAATAAAATTTACTAATAGCGATAAAAACAATACCTACATAAGCTACCATTAACGTATTTCCTGTATGGTAATAACCTAAAACATGACCGTTGTCTATGGGTTTAAAAAACATTCTTATCAGAAAGAAGCAGGCTAAGCCAATAGTAGTATTTATTGCTAATAACCCACCCGATTTTGAAAAGTATTTAAGGTTTGTTTGCAGCTCTTCCTTATTAAGGGTGACTTTTATTAATTGGTATGGTTGTGTGCCGCGCCAAAAAATAAAAGCATTAAGTGCAGATGTAACGACCATTGCAGCAACAATACCGTTTAAGTAAAAATAGTAATAACATACTACAATAACCAACGCACCAAAAATGTTTACAAATACGTTAAGCAATAGTAGTTTACGTACTTCTTGCAGACCTTCTAAAATAATGGTTTTACCTTGTACATAACTGTTGCAAACAAAATAAACGCCCAAAATAACGAACCAAATAGTGTAATCGGTAGTTTTAAAAGCGTACTTACTTATTTGTTGTGCAAAAACAACAGAGATAAAGGCAGCAAGGGTACCACTTGCTATGGTAAATAATGTGACAAATTTTATGGTTTTGTGTAAGCTAACTTCATCGCTGTTTTTTTGGGCTGCTATGGCTCGGACTCCCGTAAATTGTATACCAAAAGATGTTAACGAACTAATTAATTGAGTGATGTTTTCTATGAGACCAACAATACCGTAGCCAGCCAAACCTAAATAAGTACTCGCAAACTTGTTGACGCCTATTCTAAGAAAAATGCGCAACGCTTCTACCATACCAAATAAACCGGTGGCCTTAAATAACGATTTGTAGTTTGAGGTACTCATGATACTTTACATCCAATTTTGCGATACGACAACACAAAAGCAGTATACCATTGTTTCCATTTATTTAACAAGTGTTCGCCAGCATCCTCTAAAATAATTCGTTCTATCCACTGTGAAGAGATATTGTTTTGAAAATCTGTGATAACATAGTGATCGTCTTGCAACCA